>NZ_BPPH01000052.1:0-8470 GCF_021602765.1 Acinetobacter sp. KAM396 | reverse complement strand
AAATGAGTTTTACTATGATCAGCTACCCCAACAAAACAAGGTGGCTTAACTAGAGCGGAATATCACTTATAAATACGCTTTTAGTTGTTCAAACAAGTGGGACCACCTCTCTAAAAGCCAACTCTATCGACCTGATTCTCCTTGATATTAAATTACCCAAACTAAATGGCTGGGAAATTCTACAAATCATCCGTCAAACAAGTCATTTACCTGTCATTATGCTGACTGCCTTAGATGATCAAGTGAATAAGATCATGGGGCTAAAAATGGGTGCTGATGACTTTATTATTAAGCCATTTAACCCAAACGAAGTGATTGCACGAATACAAGCCGTACTTAGACGAAGTACAAGCCAAAATATGGAAATAACTAATATTATTCGTTATAGAAATATTGAAATTAATCCAGATCATCATCAAGTTTACATTTCAAATGGTCAAAGAAATCAGTTGCTCAACCTTACGTTAACTGAGTATAAGATACTGTTTTTGATGGCAAAAACACCGAATAAAGTCTTTACACGTAATGAATTGATCCAAAACTGTATGCCTGAAAGTGATGCTTTAGATCGCACTGTAGATAGCCATATCAGCAAATTACGCAAAAAACTTGAAGAAAATGATGTAAATGGCTTATTAATCAATGTCCGTGGCGTGGGGTATCGCTTAGATCAAAATCATGAAATTTAACTTTTTTAAAAATTCTGTTGGAATTAACTTCCAGTTTATTATCATGATGAGCCTATTCAATTTAGGCATTACGCTGTTATCTTTCATGATTGGCTATTTTGTTTATAGCTGGGCGATAAAAATAGGTTTTCTAAATACACAAGTTATTAATTCAAATGAATTTTCAGTTACCTCCGTTGACTTTATCTGGCTGTTTTTAGTGCTATTAACAGGCTTTTTTCTTTCTACTATCCTCGCCTTTAAATATGGAAAACGCTATACACAGCCAATTAGTGATTTAGCAGATGTTATTCAACAAATTCAACAAGGCAATTTAGCACTCAGAATTAAACAGCCACATCATGATATTCCACATGAAATCAAGTCTCTTATTGAGAACTTCAATGAAATGGCAAACCAACTTGAAGTATCAGTTAAGAATTCAACTGTTTGGAATGCTGCAATTGCACATGAATTACGAACACCTGTGACAATATTACAAGGTCGCTTGCAAGGTATTGTCGATGGTATATTTATTGCCGATAAAGCTTTACACCTAAGCTTATTGAACCAAGTCGAAGGCTTATCTTACCTTGTGGAAGATTTACGGACACTGACACTTATTGAAAATAAACAATTACGATTAGAACTAGAAAAGACCAATTTAAAAAATAGTATTGAAAAATGTCTGCAGATGTTTAATGAACGGTTTCATGTTAAAGGTTTAACTATTGTTTTAAATTTGACGGATAAATTGGTTTGCGTTGATATAAGAAGGATGGAACAGGTCTTTATTGCATTGTTCTCTAACTTTCTAAGATATTCGAATGCTGGAAAAATAAATATTACATCTGTAACCACAGCAGAACATTGGGTATTGACGTTTGAAGATGAAGGTCCTGGTATTGATGAATCGCATCTTAAACACCTGTTCAAACCCTTCTATCGACTGGAAGACTCTAGATCATGTCTAGATGGCGGTACTGGATTAGGCTTGGCAGTGATTGATGCAATTATTGAAGCACACCAAGGTCATATTTATTATTCTAAATCCAAAAACTTAGGTGGCAGCTGTTTTACTATTCAACTAAATCGTAAGACATCAACTCATTTATAATGTGTTAAGTTCAGATTAATACGGCTTAATTTAAACCATAAATTTAAGATAAATTGATGTCTGAACTTAACCATTCTGTTTGATGATCCTCAAATAAATTTCATCACAATGAATTCTCATCTCGATATTTAGCTAGCATAAAAAATACCACAATGGAGAGTATCCCGATGATAATCCCTGCTGTTAATAATAAATTAACATGAGCTGAACTGAAGGCAATTTTACCTGCGTTAATCAATGCTGTACCTTGTTCAACGGGTAACTGGCTCGCCACTAAATAGGTATCACCAATCGAAAGTCTGGCTTTTTCTGCTAAAACAGCAGTTAAATCTGACGGCACTTGAAGATGACTGCCAAATATATAGGCCATGAAAACACCAAATAAAGTAATACCTAGTCCTGTACCCAGTTCATAACCTGTACTTTCAAGTGAACCTGCCGCACCGCCCTTTTCTGCAGGTACTGAGCCCATGATCGCAATGGATGAAGCTGTTAAACCAATACTCAGTGTTAATCCAATCGAAGCTAAAATAAAGGGAACGATGATTCCCGGATGATGAAAATCTGAATAACTCAAACTGACCAACGCAATTGCTGCCAATATTAATGACATGGTCGCAACCAGACGGAGTCCAAATTTATTGGATAAAAAACCAGCAATAGGCCCGCCAATAGCGGCCGCAACCATAATCGGAACCATAAAAAGACCGGCTTGCAGCGGTGTTAAACGAATGACATATTGCAGCTCCATTGCCAAAGTTAACTCAACCCCTGCCAAAGCGCCTGCAGCAACCATTGCCATAATAATGCCGGCTAAAATAGCAGGACGTGAAAATAGCGAAAGATCTAGCATCGGCTGAGGAGAATTCAGCTGTTTGCGTACAAATATGGTTAATAAGCCGATAGATAAAACGACCAAAGGCAAGACAATCAACAACGACTGTTTACCGCCTAAGCCTGCTTTTAGTGCATATACAAACGAAATCAAACCGACAATCAGCAATAGCGCTTGACCAAATGCCCAATGTCCAGGGGTTATAGCTTCTTTTCGGGACAATAAGAAATAGCACATTGGTGCGACAACCAGCATGATTGGGACGTTAATCAGGAAAACTGAACCCCACCAGAAATATTCTAACAATCCCCCACCAATGAGCGGTCCAATGGCGGCACCGGCTGATCCGATTGTGCCCCAAATACCCAGCGCAATGGCACGTTCGCGACTGTCTTCGAAGGTTCTGCGAATAATACCCAATACACAGGGCATAATCATGGCACCGCCTAATGCTAATAAAGCACGTGCGGCAATCAGCATAGAAGCCGTTTGGGAAAATGCCGCAAGGACTGAGGCAATTCCAAATATAACCAAGCCAATCAGCAGAATCTTACGATTGCCGACACGATCAGCCAAAGTTCCCATCGGAACTAAAAGTCCAGCCATAAGTAATGGATAAATATCAATAATCCATAAGACTTGGTTACTTGTGGCACTCAGCGATTGGGTTAATGAGGGAACCGCAACATGCAGTACAGTCATATCAATCACAATCGGCAGAAATGCAAGCACGACAGCGAGCAATATCCACCAGCGTTTCGGATCAAGATTGGTAGCTTTCATGATTAAACCTATATTGATGGTTTATTAAATCAATTCTGAAATAAAGATGTAAATGAAAGATTTGTTGTGGGCTAAACTCGTTAACCCACAGCTTTTATTCTCAGTTTTGATGCTTAATGTGCCGCTTTACGTTTCGAGAATTTCTCAACCATGCTCATGACGACAATAAAGAAAATCGGTACAAAAATAACAGCTAGAATTGTTGCGCTGATCATGCCGCCAAAGACGCCTGTACCAATCGCTTTTTGAGTTTCAGAACTAGCGCCACTGGCAATGACTAAAGGAATAACGCCACAGGTAAATGCCAAAGATGTCATTAGGATTGGACGTAAGCGCAATTTAGCGGCTGCAACGGTTGCCTCCACTAAACCCATTCCTTCTTCTCTTAGTGCTTTTGCAAACTCAACAATCAAAATAGCATTCTTTGCAGATAGACCAATAATCGTGATCATGCCGACCTTAAAGAAAATATCATTTGGCATACCACGTAACATTACTGCTAAAAAGGCGCCAATCAACCCTAGAGGGACAACTAGCATCACAGAGAATGGAATTGACCAGCTTTCATAAAGCGCTGCCAAGACAAGGAAAACGACTAACATCGACAACAGTAATAAAAACAAGGTTTGTGATTCCGACTGTTTTTCTTCTAGAGAAATCCCAGTCCACTCATAACCCACACCTTTCGGAAGTTGTTCAATCAAATTTTCCATCTCAGTCATGGCTTGTCCTGAAGATATACCTGCTGCTGGACTGCCAGAAATACTCAATGATGGACGACCGTTGTAACGATTGTATTGTTGTGGGGAATGTTGCCAAATTGGAGTAATTATTTCAGACATTGAAACCAATTTACCGCTTTGACTGTTCACCTTAATCTGAAGAATATCTTCAATACTCATGCGTGATTTGGCATCAAGTTGCACAATGACTTGCTGCATACGGTCATGATTTGGAAAATCATTGATATACATCGAACCCATTGAGGTTGAAATAATATCGGTCACATCACTGAAATTAACACCTAATGCCTGCAATTTATCTCTATCAATTTTAAGCTGTACAGAACTGCCATCTGGCAAACCTTCAGGATAGACCTCCGCCACGATTTTACTTTGTGCTGCTAATGCTAAAAGCTGATCTTGTGCTTCTCTTAAAGCAGGCATGCCAATATTGCCACGATCTAATAATCTCAGTGAAAAACCAGATGAGTTACCCAATTCATCAATTGCTGGTGGTAACACAGACATGGTTTGACCTTCTGAACTTTCAGCCATCGCTATATTGGCATTATTCACGACTTCTTGTGCCGTAATAGTACGCTCTTCGAATGGCAATAGATTGGTAAAATACATCGCTGTATTCTGACCAGATCCACTAAAACCAAAACCTAAGACCGCCATATTGTCTTTAATCCCCGTTTCTTGGTCTAAATAATTTTGAAACTCAGCAACGACTTTACGGGTACGTTCTTGAGTTGCATCCGCAGGAAGTTGAATCGAAGTCATAAACCACCCCTGATCTTCTTCTGGCATAAACGCAGTCGGAACGTGTTTAAAACTAAAAATCAGCACAATGACAATGCCTAAGAAACATAACATTGCGAGGGTTTTATGTTTAATTACTTTAAATAAACTGCGTTCATAGCGATTGTTCAGCTTCTCAAAACTGCGATCAAACGATGCAAAAACACCCTTTTTCTGATGGTCTTGATCAATCGGTTTTAACATCGTTGCACATAACGCAGGGGTTAATGTCAGTGCAAGGAAAGCTGAGAATAAAATTGAAACCGACATGGTAATGGTGAACTGACGATAGATAATCCCCACTGAGCCTGACGCCAATGCCATCGGCAAGAATACAGCGGCTAACACTAAGGTGATGCCAATAATCGGATTGGTAATTTCCTTCATGGCTTTAGATGTGGCTTCAACTGGAGATAAGCCTTCTGTCGCCATAATGCGTTCAACATTCTCAATGACCACAATCGCATCATCGACAATAATCCCGATCGCAAGCACCATACCGAACATGGTCAGCACATTAATCGAAAAACCAGCAAGCAGCATGACTGAGAATGTGCCAAGCAATGCAATCGGTGCAACAATCGCCGGAATTAAGGTGTATCGAACATTGTGTAAAAAGATAAACATGACAATAAAAACTAATGCCATAGCTTCAAGCAATGTCATGATTACTTTTTCAATCGAGATTTTTACAAAAGGTGCAGTGTCGTAAGGTATAGAGAATTTCATACCATCAGGCAGTGCTGAACCTAACTGTTCAATTTTCGCTTTAACACCTTCTGCAGTCTTGACAGCGTTGGCACCAGGACTCATTTGTATCGCCACAGCTGTAGAGGCTTTGCCATTTTCTAAAATCGCAAAGTTATACATCTGTGCCCCGATTTCGACACGAGCGACATCCGACAGTCGAACATTGGCGCCATTTTGTTGAGCACGTAAACTAATTTTCTTGAATTGCTCTACAGTTTCTAATTGACCTTGAGCAGTTAAAGGAATAGTAATTTGTTGCCCCGTCAAAGCAGGAACATCACCAATACGACCTGGTGATATCGGCAAGTTTTGGTTTTGGATGGCTGTATTCACATCTTGAATACTCAATCCATAAGAAACCAAACGATCTGGATCGACCCAAATCCGCATGGCTTTTTCAGCACCAAAATTTTGGACTTTACCAACACCGTCAACCCGCTTTAATTCTTCAATCACATAGCGAGTCATATAGTCACTGACATCAATTTCACTATATTTGCCATTCGGTGAACTTAAGCCCACCATCATTAAAAAACCAGACGACGCAGCATCGACCATCAGCCCTTGTTGTCGCACTGTTTGAGGTAAGCGTGACTCAATGGCTTTAATTTTGTTTTGCACATCAATTTGTGCAAGTTCTACATCTGTACCTGGTTTAAATGTTGCGGTGATTGTTGCTGTTCCAGAACTATCTGAACTTGAACTGTAATAAAGTAAGTTTTTGACACCTGACATTTCCCGCTCAATCAAGGTCACAACACTATCATTCAATGTTTTTGGCGTAGCACCTGGATAGATTGCCGTAATACTAATCTGTGGTGGCGCAACACTTGGGAATCGTGCAATAGGTAACTTGGGGATGCTTAGTACACCCAACAGAATAATAAATAAAGCAATCACCCATGCAAAAATAGGACGCCTAATGAAAAATTGGGACATTATTGCTGTCCTCCATTTTCCTTAATATTTGTAGGTTGCCACTGCTTAATTTTTAATTTTTGCTCAGGCTGTATACGATCAGCCCCTTCAACAATGACTTTCTCACCTGCTTGTAACCCTTGTTTGATCACATAGTTATTTTGATAACGTTGACCAAGCTGAACAGGCTTGCTTTGCGCTAAACCTTTTTGATTAACAATCGTAACATTGGCTTTACCACTAATATCATGTTGAATCGCTTGTTCTGGAACTAGGAGCGCATTTTCAACTTGAGCTCGGCTCATATTGACTCGAACATACATGCCTGGCAAAAGTTTTTGATTTTCATTATTGGCTAAAATACGGATTGTGACATCACCCGTATCAGGATCAACTTTAGTATCCGAAAATAGGATTTCACCTGTAACGTTATAAGGTTTACCCTGACTATTTAGGATTTCAACCGTATGTTTGGTATTTGACACGTCACCTTGCTGTAAAGCTTCCTGTAGTTTTTCATAATCACTAATTGATTGCTTTACATCAACATAGACTTTATTAATCTGTTGTATTACGGCCATTGCATTAGTATCACCTTGACCAACTAATGCACCCTCAGTCACTAAGATTTCACCAATCGTTCCCGAGATAGGGGCTGTAACAGTCGCATATTTAAGATTAAGTTGTTGTCTGCTTAACATGGCTTGCATTTGCGCCACATCGGCTTTTGCTTTTTGATAATCTGCTTCGGTATTGTTGTATTCCTGCTGACTAACCGCATTTACTTTTACTAATTCAGTGTAGCGTTTTAACAGCACCTGCAAACGTGTCACCTCAGCTTGTGCACGGTTTAAAGTGGCTTGATTGCTTTTTACATCTGCCTGAAATATTTCAGAATTCAATTTAAAAAGCGGTTGACCTGCTTGCACATAAGAGCCTTGCTTAAAAAGTACTTTATCAACAATTCCACCTACTTGCGGGCGAATTTCAGCAATACGGTAAGCGACAACACGGCCTGGAAGATTTTCAATTAAATTCATGGAATGCGGTAATACCGTGATGGTACTGACAACCGCTGGTGGCATTTCTGTTGGGGACTGTTCAGCATCTTTGGCTTGTGTACAGCCGATTAAAAGTACAGTTGTAATAAGTATTGAACCTATTAAATGATAATGTGTTGACATGCTTTTTCAGAGGGGGGGTTTTAGATACTACTATTTTGAAATAGCAGTGTTTATGAATTGCTGATGTTGTGTGGAGATTGTGTGGAGATTGTGTGGAGAGATTAAAAGATTTATTTTTTAATGACACGCTTAAACAGCGTGGCTTGTAAATTAGTATAAATAATTTTGTTGTTCTACAATTTTGATCGTATCTTAGTTTTTTCTCATAGTTCATGAACTTTAAAATTCTAAACCAAGACTAATATTTATATAAGCAATTGAAAATACAATACATAGTTTCTTTATACACTTATGAAGTGAACTTTAGGTGAACATAAGTTAAATAGAAATTTTTAATTAGTTCAGCACAAACGTACAATCTTTAAGGCCTATAACTCGATACCGTTCTCTCTTTGATGTTTATTGCTATCTAATTGAGTGAACTCTGTGGAAATATTTCTTTATACATTAAGCGTTATGTATAGCCCAGGCCCTGTAAATTTTATGGGGCTAAATTCTGGCCTTACAGGTCAATTAAAAAAGACTATAGGATTTTACCTAGGCATTGGTTTCGCCATGTTGATCTTATTCGTATTGTTGGCACTGTTGCAAATAGTCGGTGGTGATAAACTTATCATCCCCTTTTGCTGATGGAGCTGCACATGAACCCATTCAAAGGCCGGCATTTTCAGCGTGACATCATTCTGTGG
>NZ_BPPH01000051.1:0-8764 GCF_021602765.1 Acinetobacter sp. KAM396 | reverse complement strand
TAATGGTCCCGAATTTATCAGTCACGAATTTGTGCGCTGGGCTACTGAGCACGGTATTCGTATTGAATATATTCAACCGGGTAAGCCACAGCAGAATGCGTATATTGAACGTTATAATCGGACTATACGTTATAGCTGGCTAAGCAAGCATCTATTTGACACACTGGAAGAAGTACAAGATTATGCAACAAACTGGTTGTGGCATTACAACCATGAAAGACCACACCAAGCAAACAAAGGAAGGCCACCTCTAATGGCTGCTTAACCTCTACTTTTAACTTCGGTTATTTATGGGAGGATTACCGACAGGAGTTATACCTAAACACCCAATATGAAAAAGCCCGACAGGATGTCGGGCTTTTTTATTGTCTGAATATTTTCGGATAATTCGTATTATATTAATTTTAGTTGAACTTAAAACTAGGCATAAAGACAAATGAAAATAGGGATCTTTTGGTACTGGAATAATCAAGTCATTGGTATTGCACATTCCTTTAATATTACGAAAGCAGACTCTATTGGCCTGATTGATAGCCCATATACACATATTGAATATTGGATTACATTGCAAGAAAAGTATTCTGAACTACAAAACTATGAGTATGAACAGATCCCAAGAGGTCGAGTAATTTTTGATACCAACAAAGAAAAATCAATTATTTATTTGGATAAGACATTGTTATATAAATCAAAAATTAATAAAGTCTATGATTTTTTTAATTTAAATCCAGAACAATCGGTGCTAAAAAAAGACTCACACTATCAAATTTGACCAACACTACTGTTAGATCAACAAACTTGCGTTAAAATACACACGATCACTCTTAGAATGGTAAGCGATATGAGAAAACGTCTTAAAGATTATAATATTGAACAAGTATCTAGTCGTGAAAAGGTTTCTGGACAAGTTTTACCTATAAAGTTTAGTAATGATGAAGCAACTAAACGAGTTGTTATGCATAGTGCTAGACGAGTGATCCAGCAACATAAAGCAGAAATACAAGAGTTAGCTTATAAATGAGCTTGATTAGTTCGACATTCGTAATTGCTGTACATGACGAGATTTTGCTTCAAACAGGTGTAGGTCGATCTGGTTGCCAGATTGAGAAACTGGAAAGCGTCCTAAACCGTATAGATCAGCAAATGTATTACAGTAATGTGAGTGATATCTTTGAAATTGCTGCATGGTTTGGTATTGCAATTTCTAAAGGGCATGCATTTGTCGATGGAAATAAAAGAACAGGGCTAGGGTGATGCTAACTTATCTTGAAATCCAAGGTGTGACCATTTAAGAACACACGGGTTTAGATGATTTAATGGTTGATATCGTTGAATCCCAAGAAGATCATGAGCTTTTAGCCAAACTGGTAGCAGGATTCTTATATGAGCTATCTATAATTTAATTTATTCAATCTGTATTTTTATTTTTGGGTCGTTAATGTTAGAAAGTATCTCCTTATAAATTAAATAGTTTTCATCATCTCGGCATACAAAAAATACTTCTTCAACACAGTCATATTGGGGAAGTGTTGAAAGTATGGTACCAATTGCAATTTCGGCTGCCAGTTGGCGAGGAAAACCATAAACACCTGTACTGATGTTTGGAAAAGAAATAGTTTTTACACCAACATGGTTAGCTTTCATAATCGCATTACTATAAGCATCACAAAGCAATTGTGGCTCATTACGCTCACCATCTAACCATCTTGGCCCAACAGCATGAATAAGATATTGGGCAGGCAGGTTTCCAGCAGTAGTAACTTCTGCTTGTCCAGTTGAACACCCGCCTTTTTCTTGATGAAGTTGAATACATTCAGTCTTCATCAAAGGTCCTGCTTTTTTATGAATGATATAATCAAGCCCACTGCCACCAAGCAAAGACTTATTCGCTGAATTAACGATAGCCTGTACAGCGAATGTTGTAATATCTGTTTGGATTAAAATAACTTTCTTAAGATTACTCATTTTATCACTATAATAAAATCGCTAAGGTAGCAGTAATTTTTTGGAAAACCAACATGACTGAAAAAGAACATATTAATCAATATATTAAGAGCACGTGTGATTTAATCATTCAACATGTAAAAAACATTATCACTCTTCAAGAAAACATTAATAAACCATGGGGATATAGCTCCAGATTAATGGAGCATTTATTTCATCCAGAAAATGAACTGCTTTTTAAAGGATACTCAAAGAATATTTTTAATAATAAATCAGCAATGGCTATTAAGCCATGGAAAGAACATATTGTTCCCATGGCTTATGTCTTTAACAACTTATGGGTATTAATTGAAAGCAATGAATTATCAGATGCTGAACTCTCCAAAATTCTACAAAGAAATCTTGGTGTAGCCCATATTTCCTATGAAGAACAGAAAAAGTTAGATGCTAAATTTTCAGGATTAAAAACAAATATGCCTAATGGATGGTGTTTGAAAACAGGTGATCCTATAGATCGTTTAAAAGCAGTTGGTATTGAATTAGTTGATGAAAATGGGGTTGAAATTCAATCTTTAATTACCCCTATTTAACATAAAATCTCTTATGCGCAGTTCTGGTGTTATTCACCAATTAAAATGTCCAGTTTTTCAAAAATACAAAAATGTAGTAACATTATTGTATGTAAATTGGTACTAATCTATGAGCATGGAATTTGAATGGGATGAGGCGAAAAATAAGAGCAATCAGAAAAAGCATAAGATCAGCTTTGAAACTGCATTGCATATTTTTAAAGATCCATTCTTGTTAAGTAAGCAAGGCCGCTTTGAGAATGGTGAATGTCGATGGCAGGCTTTAGGGAGCATCCGGGGAGAGACTGTAGTGCTAGTTGCCCATACCTCTCACTTCGAAGATATAACCGAAGTTGTCCGTATCATTTCAGCCCGAAAAGCCACATCACAGGAGAAAAGAGCGTATGAGCAAAATCGTTCGTTACAAACTTGAAGAATTGACTGAATTAACTGACAAGCAAATGGCTGAAATTGAAGCATTGGCAAAACGTCCAGACAATGAAATAGACTTTTCAGACATCCCTGAGCTAGATGAAAGCTTTTGGCAAAATGCAGTCCGTAATCCCTACTACAAACCAGTCAAGAAATCGACCACTGTTCGGATTGATGCTGATGTCATGCAGTGGCTTAAATCCCAGGGCAAAGGCTATCAGACCCGAATGAATAAAATTCTACGTGAAGCAATGCTAAAAGAACTGAAAAACCATTCCTAATTTTACAGGATTAAAAACAATGAACTACTTTGCACAGGATCCCTTCTAGGTAATGTTACCTAGGAGGAATCATGAAAAAACTGAAATATCAGTATAAACAATCAGTACACAGCAACCCACACGATTACTTTTGGCAGATTTACCCCAATGTCAGAAGTTCGATGTTTAAAGAATTTAGTACGCACCAAGAGCGAAGTTTCTATTTTCTGCACGTTATTGAATACAAAAACTATCCGCTTAAAATTCGTGTTGCACGTGGTGCTGGCTTACCTCATGTTTGGGATGATTTTCCAAGCTATGTCTATAAAGTTGCCAAAAGCTGGAAGCACAATTCCAGAAGACAGCATCAGTACTACAAAGAACATGAGCAAAAATAAAAAATGAGGGCATAACGCCCTCTATAGATATATTTTTTTGACTTCGTATAAGGTGTATTATGTTTATTTTAGAAAAACTAATTGATTCTTGAAAGTAAACAGGCTTCCATTATCAGATATTAAGAGGTCTCAAATTCTTTCTGATAATAGATTAACTAATACTTTTAATTCATCTCGTAATTGATTTAAGTTATCAAACTCAATGTTCTTGGTAAGCTCTTTAGGAATCTTTTCTGCTTCAGCAGATAAGTCTCGCCCTTTATCTTTTAATGAAATAAGAACTCGTCTTTCATCATTAGGATCACGTGATCGATTAATTAGACCTGAACCGTACCGGGTTTGTCGGAGACTTTTTATTTAAGTTAGGCCACCTGACCTAACGGATTAATCTTATCATAGTACATTGCTTCAAACTCAAAAGGCGATACATAACCCAGTGCACCGTGTACACGCTTTTTGTTGAACCAATCTACCCAATTTAATGTCGCAAGTTGTACATCTGCTAAACCTTGCCAATCTGCTTTTAAATATTCAATCACCTCTGTTTTGTATAAGCCATTCACCGTTTCAGCCAGAGCATTATCGTATGAATCACCCGTTGTACCGACTGATGCTCGTAAATTTGCTGCTTCTAAACGATTGGTATAGCGAATAGAAAGATATTGAACACCTCTATCTGAATGATGAATTACATTCTTTGGCATGCCTCGATCGTGCAATGCTTGCTCCAATGCATCGAGCACCATATCTGTATTCATCCGTGTAGATACTTTCCATCCAACAATTGCTCGTGAGAACACATCAATAATAAATGCGGTGTAGACCCAGCCAGAATTGGTTTGAATATACGTAAAGTCACTGACCTGAGCACTGCTTCGCAAGGGTCAGGTCGATCAGCACTAAAATTCCGTTTCACTAAATCACCTGCCCGTTTTTGATCATCTCGGCTGCGGGTAGTTTGTTTGTTCTTACCACGCCAAACACCTTGTATATCTAGCTTTTGCATCAATCGAGCAACTGTACAACGTGCAATAACATAACCCTCACGTTTCAATTGTTGCCAAACTTTACGTACACCATATCGACCTGAACTTTCTTTCCAAATACGTTTGATTTGCTCTGCATGATGTAAATCATGCAGAGCACGTTTCGCTCGATGTTCTGGGTTATCAACGAGATCTAAAGCCCGATAATAGGTCGAAGCTGCAATCGGTAAAATTCTACAAATCGCTTCAACACCATATCGATCTTTATTGTTATGGATAAAATCCACCATTATTTGTGTGAGCGGTCGAGCTCCGCCTGGGCGAAAAAAGCGGCTGCTTTGCGTAGAATTTCATTGGCACGCTTTAATTCTTTAATTTCACGTTCCATTTGCTTCATTTTTTCTTGGTCAGATACCTGTTGTACTTTGGCGGGATTTTGTTGATCTAAGTATTTTTGATACCAAACACGTAGTGTTTCAGGAGTACAGCCAATTTTAGGAGCAATAGCTGTGATTGCTGCCCAAGTAGAAGGATAATCTTTTTCAGATTCAATTAGTAATTGAACCGCTCTTTCTCTAATTTCGGGGGTATAGTTTGGTTTTTTCATCGGAATAGTCTCTCAGAATATTGACTCTCCGACAAACCCGGTACGGTTCATACAAGCGTGTTGAAATCATATAATCAAAGGCTGATTCTGATTCACAGAAGCGTAAATGCTGCAATTTTCCTGTAGCATCATCGATAAACACCAGCAGACAGCATTTAGCAGCGCGTCCTTCAAACCAGTCATGATATGAGCCATCAATTTGGATCAGTTCACCAAAGCAATCCCGGTTGTAACGAGGCTGATACGGGCGTTTCAGGCGCTTGGATCGAGGAATCCATAAGTCAGCTGCAATCATCCAGGAACGCAGGGTTTCTACTGAAAGATCGAATCCATGTACGGTGGTGAGCTTTTCATGCGCTAAAGTGGGTCCGAAACCATGGAGTTGGTCAGAAACAATATTGAGGCACTTGAGTCTGAGTTCTTCAGGAAGTTTGGAATTGCTGATTTGGCCACGACCGGCATGGGCTAATGCAGCGGGACCTTGAGCTTTGTATTTCTGCAGTAAGCGTCTGATCTGACGTTCTGAAATATGAAGTAGCTGAGCAGCCTGGGATTGAGTTATGCGTTGATCGCAGATTTCCTGCAAGACCGACAATCGTTTAAGTTCTTTATCCGACATAGACACCAACATAACAAACCGTCCGCTAACGAAATTGCAAAAGTGCATATTCTAAAAGCGGACATTTTTACTTTGGAGAAACCGAACATTTCTACTTGGGGCTTACAGATGCGTTTCGTATAAGCTCTATTATGTTAATTTTAGATTTACTAAAACTATTTTTTGAGAACTAGGCTGTTATGGGAACTGTAAAGCTCAAATCTTCTGATGAAGTTTTTCAATTAAAAATTAGTCTGCTAGGTAGTGATCCTGAAATCTGGAGAACTATTCAAATTTCATCGGCAGCTACTTTATCTAGGCTCCATAAGGCAATTCAATCTGCTTTTGATTGGGAAGATAGCCATTTACATGAATTCACGACTATTAAGCATGAAAAGATCAATAAAAGACAAAAATTGAAAGAAGTTCTACGTGTAGGTAAAAAAATTATATATACATATGATTTTGGCGATTGTTGGGAACATTTGATTACTGTAGAAAGCAGACAATCTCCTGATTTAAATAAAAAATATCCATGTTGTATAGATGGTCAAAATCATGCTCCATTTGAAGATATTGGAGGAATTTTTGGATATCTTGATATTTTAGATGCATTACAAGACCCCAAACATCCAAGATATGACGATTACATGCAAATTATCGAGGATGAAATAGGAGAGATAGAGTTTGATCCGACCTACTTTAATTCACATGATATTAAGTTTTAAACCTGATTTAACATAAGGGCTGTTACACGAAATTGCAACTAAATATAGTTGCAATTATTATTTAAAAGTAACTATACTTAGTTGCAATAGCAGTAGGGCTGAAGTATGGGTAAAACGGAAAAGTTACTGGAAAAATTTGGAAATTCAAAAAATACATTTCCGTATAAAGATTTAGTCGTTTTACTGAATCAGCTAGGCTATGAAAAATTTGAAATGGCAGGCTCTCGTGTCCGTTTTTTTAATACGAAAACTGAACACATGATTTTACTGCACAGGCCACACCCTGAAAATGAAATCAAAGGTGGGGCTTTGAAATCTGTAAAACAGGCACTCAAGCAGGAGGGATTTTTATGAGCTATTTAAAATACAAAGGTTATCTAGGTACAATTGAACCTGATCTTGAAACAGGTGAGTTATTTGGAAAGCTTGCATTTATCCGTGATCTCATCACTTATGAAGCAGAAACATTAAAAACTCTTGAACAAGCTTTTCAGGAATCTGTCGATGGATATTTAGAGTCTTGTGCTGAATTAGGTAAAAAACCCGATCAGCCATTCAAAGGTACATTTAATGTCCGTATTAGTCCTGAGTTACACCGTAAAGCTGTTTTAGCATCAAGTGATAATTCTCTTAATGCTTTTGTAAGCGATGCGATTCAAGAGAAATTAATGCGTTTAGGTGCTTAATTTATTGAAGCCTAGATTGACATCTAAAAATTGAAAAAAATTAGTAAAAAAGGGAGCTTACAGCTCCCTTTTTTGCTCCCTTTTTTGATTTCGCATAAGGTGTATTATGTTAATTTTAGAAATTCTATATAAATATAGAATTTTTAAAACTTAAATTCTGGCATGTGTCCCATACTTATCAATCATGATCGAACTGGCTTCATTTAGACCACGTACTGTGACATTCGCACCATTCTTTTGAAATTTATTTACAACAGAATCAAGCATGGCGACTGATGTTACATCCCAAATGTGAGAATGGGTCAAATCAATAATCACCTCCTTTACATCCTCTTTAAAGTCAAAACCTTGCATGAACTTTTCAGAAGAACTAAAGAAGATCTGACCTCTCAAATCATATAGACGAGCTGTCCCCTCAAAAGAAGCACTGACCTGAATATCATTTTCTAGTTTATTGGCCAAGAATAAAGCTGAAAGCAGTACACCTGTTAATACCCCTAACGCCAAGTTATGCGTAGCTACCACCACAATCACCGTTGCAATCATCACGACGTTGCTACTTTTAGGATTGTCCTTTAATTGGGTGACAGAACTCCATTCAAAGGTACTGATCGAGACCATGATCATCACCGCTACCAATGCAGCCATTGGAATCACTTTGAGCCAGTCACTAATAAATACAACCAGAATAAGAAGAAAAATACCCGCAGAGAATGTTGATAAGCGTGTCAGACCACCTGACTTCACGTTAATCATAGATTGACCGATCATGGCACAACCTGCCATACCACCCATGAAGCCAGAGGCAATATTTGCAATACCTTGTCCTTTACATTCCTGATGCTTATCACTTGGTGTATCTGTCATTTCATCGACAATAGTTGCTGTCATCATAGACTCAAGTAAACCTACGGCTGCCAGTGCAACTGAATACGGCAAAATGATCATCAATGTTTCAAAATTTAGAGGAATATTCGGGACCAAGAACATTGGAAGTGTGTCAGGTAATGCTCCCATATCTCCAACAGTCCGTACATCAATTCCTAGGGCTATTGCTAACAATGTAATAGCAATGATGCAAACAAGTGGAGAAGGAAATAATTTTCCTAATTTTGGAATTAAAGGAAATAGATAAATAATCGCTAAGCCTAAAGCAACCAAAGCATATACATGCCAAGTTACATTCATCAGTTCGGGTAGCTGAGCCATAAAAATTAAGATGGCCAACGCATTTACGAAGCCAATCACTACAGATTTAGAGACAAAGCGCATTAGCTTAGCCAATTTCAGGTAACCTGCTAATATTTGAATGACACCAGTTAAAATCGTTGCAGCAAGCAGATATTCAAGCCCATGTTCTTTGACCAATGTGACCATAAGCAGTGCCATCGCACCTGTGGCTGCTGAAATCATAGCTGGACGACCGCCAACAAAAGAAATAACGACGTAAGCGTCCGCTGAACACACCTTATGAATTCATCCTATAAGCCTTAATTTAGTCCCCACTTAAAAACAAGTGGGGACTAAAATTTATGACTACAAATCACCAGACATCC
>NZ_BPPH01000050.1:0-9046 GCF_021602765.1 Acinetobacter sp. KAM396 | reverse complement strand
TAATGATCTTAATTTCTACCTCGTCAGCAGAAATTTTAACGCAAAACACTTCTAACAACTTAACCCTGTAAGCTAAGTTTTTAGGCTGTTTCGCGTCGGGATGAGTGCATTCTAGGGGATTTCAAAATCTTTGCAAGCCCCAGATTAGAATATTTTTCACGTATGTATTTTTTTTCTACAAAAATGCTTGGTTTTTTAATTTTTTAGCTATTTTTTCATCAAATTTTAATAAAAACTCACATCTCCAAAATAAAGAGGATGTTTTTATGCATACTTTTGCTGACTCAAATCAGTCAAATTTTTCAAGCTGTAATCAACGATTATCAATGTCTACGATTCTTTTCGTCTTGCGACATCTAAAAATTTACATTTCAGTTAAAAATGCTTTTGCATGATCCCCAATCCTATTCATACATACGGCGTACATTTATCATTTATTTTATATCTATATAGTGGTTTTAGCGCGAATTAAAAGTTGGTGCTCAGCATTTGCATTAGCGAGTTCAAGTTGACCAGCCTACTTCTCTATTCAGCAAATGTGGTTCGACGCATCTATATGCACCACTTACAACAGGGTTTTTCTTATAAAAGTAGCCTTAAAATTCAAATCAGGTTTTAAAAACTTCAATAGACTTCTTGCGTTCGTTAAATTTTAAATAGCCGAAAGCTATATTTTATGAGGTTTAGCCAATTCAAAAAATTAGATAAATCTATACTTTCGTAAGATTTCTTAATAATATTTCTATAAAACAAAGAGAAGAAACTTTACATTCAACCTTTAGATATAAACCACTGCAAAACCAAAGGCAAAAAAAAGAAAGAGATCTCTCCCAAAATCTCTCCCTCGGAGTTGAATCTATATGCGATCCATATATCGTTATTATAGTTATACGAAAAAAAGAGTCCCTTGGGGAAGGGACTTGTAAATTGTGGAGCTATAGTTATAAGTACCCTCTAGATCTGTTTTGTACACTGTGTCTAGATGGGTAAATCTTATACATAACTGAGCAAAATTGCAAGATGTTTGGCAAAATTTAAGTGTTGTTTTTATAGGTTTTTTTTGAATTTAGTTATTCATATAATAAATATACCAAACAGAAAATAAAAGCAGACCGAAGCCTGCTTGTATTTCAATCACTTAGAATAGTCCTAGTCTGTGAACGTAACTTTGGCAATTGCTTTTTTACCTGCCTGAATAATATGCGTTGTATTTTCTTTGATCGAAAAACTTGCATCGACTATATTCCAATCTACTTTCACTGCGCCACGCGCCACAGCATCTTTGGCTTGTGCAGCATTTTTAGTTAAACCCGCAGCACGTACAATAGAAGCAATAAATAATTCACCGCCAAATTCAGCACGCGAAATCGTGACTTCTGGCGTACCTTCAGGTAATTCACCTTCGGTAATGATATTACCCGCACCTTTATGGGCATTGGCTGCGGCTTCGCTACCATGGAAACGCTCAACCAATTCGAGTGCCAAAATCTTTTTGATTTCTTGAGGATTACGCCCTTCTGCCATTTCTTTCAACAATACGTCAATTTCATCCATTGACTTAAAGCTGAGTAATTCAAAATAGCGTTCTATCAGACTGTCTGGCATAGATAAGACTTTTTGATACATCGCACCCGGTGCATCAAACACGCCAATATAGTTGCCTAAAGATTTAGACATTTTATTCACGCCATCTAAACCTTCAAGAATTGGCACAGTAATACAAACCTGCGCTTCCTGATCATAACGACCTTGCAAGGTACGTCCCATCAACAAGTTAAAAGTTTGGTCTGTACCGCCCAACTCTACATCGGCATGTAATGCCACCGAGTCATAACCTTGTACCAACGGATACAAAAATTCGTGAATCGCAATCGGTTGCTGATTGTTATAGCGCTTGGTAAAGTCATCACGTTCTAACATACGCGCTACGGTTTGCTGCGATGCCAATTGAATTAAATCTGCTGCAGTTTTCGTTGCAAACCATTCTGAGTTAAACACCACTTTGGTTTTATTTGGATCAAGAATTTTAAAAACTTGTTCCTGATAAGTTTTGGCATTTTCTAAGACTTTTTCACGTGACAACGGCGGACGTGTTGCACTTTTACCCGTTGGGTCACCAATCATGGCGGTGTAATCGCCAATCAAGAAAAAGACTTCGTGACCTAAGTCTTGGAATACTTTTAATTTATTGATTAATACCGTATGTCCCAAGTGTAAATCAGGTGCAGTCGGGTCAAACCCCGCCTTAATTTTTAAAGGACGATTCTCTTTTAATTTCTTTAGAAGATCTTCTTCAGAAATAATTTCATGCGTGCCTCGTTGAATGAGAGCAAGTTGTTCTTCAGCCGGCAGGAAATTTGACATCACGAAATCCAAACACATCAGTTATTCAATTTGTGCGATATACTAACACTTTTTCAGCATATTGCAGGCTATAGAATAACCATGACAGCGATCTATATTGGGGTAATGACTGGCACAAGCATGGATGGTGTCGATCTTGTTGCTGCTTCTTTTGATCCACTGCAACTCCACGCTACCCTGACTTTGCCGTTTGATCCCGATTTGCGCGACGAACTTATGGCACTAACATTGCCAGGTGACAATGAAATTGACCGCATGGGTAAGGCAGATGTGGCTTTAGCCACCATGATTGGACATGGTATTAACAGCCTGATTGAAAAAAATAAACTAGATAAATCTCAAATTAAAGCGATTGGCTCACATGGTCAAACGATTCGTCATCGTCCCGAACATGGCTTTACCTTGCAAATTGGTGACCCCAATATCATCACCGAAATCACACAAATTCCTGTAATTTCAGATTTTCGTCGTCGTGATATGGCCGCAGGTGGACAAGGTGCACCTTTAGTACCCGCATTCCATCAAAACTTATTTCAACATCCCAGTATCCATCGGGTTATTTTAAATTTAGGCGGTATTGCCAATGTCAGCTTATTACCTGCGGGGCAGCCTGAAGCAGTATCTGGTTTTGATACAGGGCCTGCCAATATTTTAATGGATGCTTGGTGTGAGCGTTACACAGGACAACCTTATGATGAAAATGGCAATTGGGCGGCGTATGGTCATCCAATTCGCAGCTTATTAGACCGTTTGCAAGCCCATGCTTTTTTCTCTAAAGAACCGCCTAAAAGTACAGGTCGTGAAGACTTTAACTTGGAATGGCTAGATGAACAGGTTGCCGATTGGCGCAATGATGTAGAATATGACGAGTTAGAAGATAATCCTGAAAATATCCAAGCCACTTTATTAAAACTCACTACACGAGCAATTAAAAAAGCTATTTATCGTTCAGGCATGGATACAGGCGAAGTCTATGTTTGTGGTGGTGGTGCCTATAATTCTTATTTGCTAGAACAATTGCGTTGGCGTTTGCGTAAACATCAATGGACAGTACAAAGCACAGCCGATTTAGGATTAAACCCGACATGGGTCGAAGCCACCGCCTTTGCTTGGTTAGCGATGCGTTTTTGTCAGCAATTAAGTGGCAATTTACCTGCGGTCACAGGGGCAAAAGGTGATCGTATTTTAGGTACTATGACTTTGGTTTAAGGATGCACTTTTAAACCAAGCCATGAACAAAAAAGCCTTTCCTATTCTATATAGGAAAGGCTTTGATCATTTTGAGTACATGAATCTGCTTTTTCAGATGCTGATACTCAAAAATATTTAAATCACACTTAGATTGAGAATGAAGACCCACAACCACAAGTGGTGGTTGCATTCGGGTTTTTTACCACAAAACGCGAACCTTCCAAGCCTTCAATATAGTCCACTACTGAGCCAACTAAATATTGATAGCTGAGTGAATCGACCAGCATTTTTACATCGCCATTCACAAATTCTGCATCATCTTCATTTTGGCTTTCTGCAAAGTTAAAGCCATAAGAAAAGCCTGAACAACCGCCACCTGTCACATATACACGTAGCATTAAGTCTTGATTACCTTCACTTTCACGCAATTGGCGAACTTTTTTAGCAGCGTTGTCGGTGAGCTCAAGTGCTTGGGCATTCATGATGGATTTTCCTCAGGTACAATTCAGATGTCTTTTCTGCAAAAAGACCACTTATCAAGTATAGCATACTCAATATTGGGACAGTGATGCAGAATTAAAGTGAATTCTGAGTAATTACCTCAAGATTCTCCAATTATTTGTAATTTTCGTCCTGCAAACCACATTCAAAATTGGTTGGCGCTTGTTTACAACGGAATTGCCATAATAATTTCATCATGCGTTTGTCATAAACACCACGTTTAGTTAAGTCAATCCGCGATTCACGCATCATTTTCTGATAACCCGGTTGATCTGCTGCAGGCACTTGCATCCAATATTTTGCAGGAATATCAGCTTTCATTTTACCCAGAATACCAAAGGCACGTGGTAACTGCCCTTTGACCCAATCACGTGATTTTTGACCAAATCCTGCAGGGAATTTATCAGGACGGATAATAATATTGCCCGTGACTTGTAAAATTGGATAATTCACAATCGCGCCTTTAGTGCCCAAACCTTTATGTAGTTCCAAAGGACGGAATACTGCAGCGGGCGCACCAATAATATCGACCTGACCATTGTTAAATTTACTGCCAAAATTGGTGACATCGGCACTGACTGCTTGCGCACCAATTTGCTGTACCATAATTTTTTGCGCTTGGTCATAATCTAAAACCGCAATTTTTTTTCCTGCAGCTTTGGCGACACTATTAATACTGCGGTCATTCACCATCAAAAAGGCATCACCCACAGGAATAACACCTGCGACTTCATACTGACCATTGCGCATATATTTGGCGAAAGCAGGACTTGCCAAACCTTGCATGACTTTGACTGCCAGTTTTAAATCTGGAATCGCGCCAATTGCATCCAATGAGCCTGTAAAATGGTTAAATTGACGACCACGCATGCCCGTCACACTAATACCATCACATTTTCCTGCTTTAAAATCTTCTGCAATCACGCCTTCGTTTTGACCTACGCGTAACTCAATCTCTGCACCCCAGTTTTTGGCCGCCAATTGATAATCTTGCATTAAGTTATAGACATCACCGTTTTTACCGACCAAATCGAATACACAGACCACTTGTTTGGCCTGCGCTGCACTAGCGGCTAAAGACAAGCCTGCACCGAATAATAAAGCTTGCGTCCATTGTTTCATTTTATAGTTCCTTACATTTTTGTTTTTCTGGGCAAAATTGATCCAAACCTTCAATTTTGCATCACTGTTCTTTTATCAAGCTCAGATTAACGAATTTTAATCTTTAGCTGATAGGACTCAATTGACGAATCTTTCAATATAAAAAAACCTAGAGATCTAGGCTTTTTTATTAAAAATCAATCTATTCACCACCTAGTGAACATTCAAAATTGGTTTTTTCGACAGAACAACGAGCACGTTTTAACACACTCATCATGGCAGGGTCATAAATGCCGCGTTTAGTCATATCCATACGGCCATCACGTAGCATTTTTTGATATTTGGTTTTATCTTCTGCGCTTAAGTTCATTTTATATTTGGCTGGAATTTCACCTTCTAAACGATTAATCATACTCATCGCCTTAGGTAAGTTTTTTACAAACCAATCTCGTGATTTTTGCCCAAAGCCCGCAGGGAATTGTTCAGGACGAATTACAAAGTCTGCGCTCACTTGTAATACAGGGAAATTAAACATTGCCCCGTGATTACCTAAACCTTTGTAGATTTCTAAAGGTTTGTACGCATAGGCAGGTGCACCGACCATATCGACCTGCCCATTGTTAAATTTCGCCACAAAGTTAGAAACATCAGAAATGACGGCTTGCGCACCGACACGCTGCACCATAATTTTTTGTGCATCATCATAGCCTAATACCGCAAACTTTTTTCCTGCTGCTTTTTCAATCGAATTGATATTCTTGTCGCGCACAAAAATGAATGCCGAACCTAAAGGTGAAATACCTGCAACTTCATATTTCTTGCCACCTAAAGTGGTGACCATTTTCGCTGCATTGCGTTTGTCTAAAGCAAAACTGATGGCACGTTGTGCAATCGCATTACTTGGTGCACCACCTAAAGCATCAATTGACCCTGCAAACTTATTGTATTGACGGGCACGCATGGCAGTCATAAATACCCCATCACATTTGCCTGCTTTAAAGTCATTGTCTGCAACAGCTTCATCTTGACGCGGAATTAAATTGACTTCTGCACCCCAGCCTTTTGCTGCTAGCGCCCATTCCTGTGCCATTTGATAAGATTCGCCAGACTTACCCAGTAAGTCAAAGACACATACATCTATTTTTGCTGCTTGCGCCTGAGCACTGAAACCGATCGCTGCGAATGCAGTCAATGTTGCGCTGACCCATATTTTTTTCATTGTTTCAATCCTTCTACAGATTTTTTTATTTTTGAGTGTCCGTACACGAAACAAATATTAAGCAAGTTCAAATTAAAAAAATAGAGCATTTACTCGAATTTCGTCTGTCAATTCTGCCAAAACCTTATGCTGCCTTACTTTAAGCGATCACTTTTATTCCATAATTCACTTATATTTTATAGATTTAGATCAAAATAAAAATCATCTCCAACATGCATGTATTTTGTGCTTGTTTACAAAGTCATAAAAAAGCCTGTTGCTAGATTATAATTCTTAAACATTACAAAAGAGATTTTTCGCAAATCGCAAATAAAACTAGGCTTATTTTTGTTTTCTGCTGGGCTTCCATTAGAATATGCCCAACTTTTGTTGTGACCAGTAAACACCATGATTCAACTTGACCAAGTTTCTTTACGCCGCGGTGGACGTGTTTTATTTCAAAAAGCGTCTATGCAAATCCATCCAGGCTGGAAAGTCGGTCTTACAGGCGTCAATGGTGCAGGAAAATCCAGTTTATTTGCTGCGCTTTTGGGCAGCTTAACCCCAGACGAAGGTACACTAAGCCGTCCGCAGGGCTGGACTGTGGCGCACATGGCACAGGAAGTTAAAGCATTGGATTTGCCTGCGATTGATTTTGTGCTCTCGGGTGATGAAGAATACTGGAACATTCAACAACAACTACAACATCCTGAACAATTAAATAATGACCAACTTGCGCATTTGCATGGTCGTTTTGATGAAATTCATGGCTATACCGCACCTGCCAAAGCCGCACAACTCATGGCAGGTTTAGGTTTTATGGCACATCAAAACAGCTTAGCGGTCAGTAGTTTTTCAGGTGGATGGCGCATGCGTTTAAATTTGGCGCGCACCTTAATGAGTCGCTCCGAATTATTATTACTGGACGAACCCACCAACCACTTAGACTTAGATGCAATTTTATGGTTAGAAGACTGGCTCAAAGCCTATGCGGGAACGTTGGTACTGATTTCCCATGACCGTGATTTTTTAGATGCCATTACCGATCATATTTTACATATTGAAAATAGCGAATTGACTTTATATACAGGCAATTATTCAACCTTTGAAACCACCCGCTGTGAACGTTTGGCACAACATCAACAAGCGTATGAAAAACAATTAGAAACTCGTGCACATTTACAAAAATATATTGATCGCTTTAAAGCCAAAGCCACCAAAGCACGGCAGGCACAAAGCCGTATCAAGCAATTGGAACGCATGCAATTGCTTGCCCCTGCGCATGTAGATACCCCGTTTACCTTCAGTTTCCGTGAACCCACCAAAATGAGTTCTCCATTACTGACCTTGGAACACGTCAGCATTGGTTATGCCGATAAAGTGATTGCCAGCAAAATTAACTTACAAATTACTCCGATCAGCCGTATTGGTTTATTGGGGATGAACGGCGCAGGTAAATCCACTTTAATTAAATCCTTAGTGGGAGAATTGGCGTTATTGTCAGGTACTCGCAAAGCCTCAGAGTTGCTCAATATTGGCTATTTTGCGCAGCATCAAATGGATGCTTTGGATGATACTGCCAGCCCGATGCTACAACTATCACGCATTGCCGATAAAAAAATCAGCGAAGCCACTTTACGCGCCTTTTTAGGCAGTTTTGGCTTTAGTGGTGAACGTATGGACACACCTTGTGAAAGTTTTTCAGGAGGTGAGCGTGCACGTTTGGCTTTGGCTTTAATTGTCTGGCAACGCCCTAACGTACTGATTTTGGATGAACCGACCAACCATTTAGATTTAGATATGCGACATGCCCTCACCATGGCTTTACAGGATTATGAAGGTGCAGTGGTATTGGTGTCACACGAACGTCAATTAATTGCCAGTGTCTGTGATGACTTACTCTTGGTTCATGCAGGACAATGCACAGAATTTGAAGGCGATTTACAAGATTATGCCCAATGGTTACGTCAAGCCCGTGCAGACATGCTTAAACAAGGCTCATCTAACACAGCTCCATCCAATCCAAGTCCAGTGATTGAAAACAAAACTAACCTTGCCAAAGTAGATAAAGAAGCGCAACGTAAACTGGCAGCACAACGCCGTGAACACACTCGCCCTATTCGTAAAAATATTGAAAAACACGAAGCGCAAATTGAAAAAATCCAACCGCGTCTGACTGAAATTGAAACCGAACTGGCAGATCCTGCCCTATACGATGCCAACCGTAAAGATGATTTGCTCAAACTCATGAATGAACAAAATGATCTGAAAACCAAATTGGCTCAGGCAGAAGAACACATGCTTGAATTGATGATGGAATTGGAAGAACTCGAAAGCAGTTTTGAATAACCATATCGATGAGATTTAACCCTATACAAAATAGGGTTAAATCTCATCATATTGGATAGAAGATACATTGTGTATGTTGCATAGTCATAAACCACATTCGTAACAGCTTTAATCTTTAGTTTAGCTTCACAATCACCATACCAAAAAAACCCTAGTCATTATTTTCACATGCTGAAATCTTTACTCGCCCTGTACTTGTTAAAAACTTCGATAACTCGCTAAGTTAGAGCTTATAGAGGTGGTCCCACTTGTTTGAACAACTAAAAGCGTATTTATAAGTGATATTCCGCTCTAGTTAAGCCACCTTGTTTTGTTGGGGTAGCTGATCATAGTAAAACTCAT
>NZ_BPPH01000049.1:0-9271 GCF_021602765.1 Acinetobacter sp. KAM396 | reverse complement strand
TATCATCTTAAAGAAACAGAATGGCGTTGGATGAGGGAGCCTAATGAGCTAGCAACAGAGTTGTGGGACCTCATTAGGTAAAACTAAGTGCAAATCTGCTAGTCTAGAGCCATATTTATTAGCGATTGCGATTGGAAGTGTGGTGACTGGTGTAGCTTATGCCGTGATAAAACAACGGTTAGAATAAGCCCTTCATAGAAGCTTTGTGAAAGCTATTTAGTGCAATAAATGAATATTATGCCCAATCCTATTTTGGATCATTTGGAGAGTCTCTACTTGAATTTGTCCAGGTAATAGATCATGAGCGATGTTGCTGAATAGGATTGCAACCTTACAAATCGAGCCAATATTCACCCCATCCATTGTAGTAAACATTAAGTTTTTTTGAGCATGAATTGATTTCCTTTTGATACGTTGGCGAGCACTATTGTTCTGAAATGACAGCTTTTTTCGTTATTATTGTATAAACATTTTTGGTGTCTGGTAATTATGTCCTCATTGATCAACTTTCTATCTCGCTTTAGTACTGCAACTCTTCAGCGCAGTCTGAGCTATGCTAAACACATTGATAGGGAAACAATTGAGTTCTTTGAGGAAAATGATGATGTCACGATGTATGCTCAAATTGAAGGGACAGATTATTACGATACCGCGATTACCTATAATCTTAAAAAAGACCGTTTAATCGATGACGACTGCACTTGTCCGGTTGGATATAACTGTAAACATGCTGCTGCTTTAGCGCGGTTATTCTTTCAAGAATATCGTCAGGAATTTCAACAGCGTTATGCTGAATCTCAATCCCCGCAGGGAATCGCAAAACACCAACGGGGGGATGATCAGGCGCAGCGCTGGTTGAATGATTTTAAACGATATTTACAACAGACTGAACCTGAGCAATCTGTCAAAACAAACAATTATTTAATTTACCTGCTAGATCAGTCGGTCAGCTTAAAGAAATTGACAGTTGATGTTCAGAAAGCCAGACGCAATAAGAACGGCTCAATTGCAGGGGAAAGTTATTATACCCAATATGAAAATATCACCAGAAAGCATCTGACTTTACCTGAACAAAAACGACAATTATTTAACCAGATTTATTATTATGCCAAAATAAACAGTGACGAAACGCTTTATCAAAGCAATCTTGATATCTCAAGCATTTTATTGGAGCATTTCAAATCTTTTATTCAAAGTGGCGATGTGTACTGGCAAAAAAAGAGCCATACTGCACTTAAATGGTCAGAACAAGGCTATCACATCGAACTGATCTGGCAACAAGGTATAAACAAACAGACAGAGCATTTAAACATTGAATTGGTCAATGGTGATATTCGACTCGATTTAAAATCAAATCCACATATCCAAATTCTCGCTAGCCAGCCACCGTGTTATGTGGATATTCAACAGAACACGGTGGGCCAGTTATATGGTGAATATACGGCAAATCTTCTGTACCATTTTTTACAGATGCCTGATCTTCCATCTATGCTCTTGCCAGAGTTTGAGAAACTGACTCATCAATATTCAGACGTGAAAAATCTGCCTCAGCCCGAGTCTATTCAGCATATTGATGTTCTTGAGGGTAGTCCCCAGCCAATTTTACGCTTCGGTGTTTTAGATAAATTTGATTGGAAATGGGAAGAGTCTGTTTGTGCTGAAATTGAATTCTCCTATACAGGCGGAAGAATAAAAGCAGGTACATCAGGTGACAGTTTTATTGGTGAGCAGCATGACAAAATGGTACGACAGCTTCGGGACTTAGTTCAGGAACAACAGTCAATCCAGCGTTTACAGCTATTGGTCGAATCACTGAAGTGGGTGAAAGATCTTAGTTATGACCATCAATTAAAACTGGATAAACAACGTCTTGATTCTATGGTTTTTGCTTTCTATGGAGACTGGATCAAACAGCTGATGCCCATCAATCAAATTGAGTTGATGGGCTGGCAGATAGAGCATCTGGAAAACAGCCCCTTTAATCTGCAATATGTTGAAAATTTAAATATTTCTATCACTGAATCTGAAGGTCAGCAGGACTGGTTCAATATCGGGGCGACGGTTCAAGACAGTGCAGGCAATTCTTATAATTTGCTTGATGCGCTCGTAGCTTTGGTGCGAGTAAATCCTGATTTACTTGATCCGCGGACTTTTATTCATCTGCATGACAGTCAAATTTTCACCGTGAAAACTGCAGTTGATCAACCTGATTTGGCTCTATCCGCTAGGGATATTAAGCCGGTATTGTTGCATCTGCAGAGCATTTTACAGCAAGAAGAGCGCAGTATTGATCGCTATGATGCGAGTCAATTATTAGAATTGCAGCATAATCTTGGGATGACATGGCAGGTCAGTGATCGCCTGCAGCAATTTGTACAGAAATTCAAACAAGGCTACCAGCAACAACTGCCGACACCACAAGGTTTTCAGGGGGAGTTGCGTCCATACCAGCAGCAGGGCTTAGGCTGGTTACAGTTTTTAAGGGAAACCCAGCATGGCGGGATTCTGGCAGATGATATGGGCTTGGGGAAAACAGCACAAACTTTAGCCCATTTACTCATGGAAAAGCAGGCTGGATATTTGCAGGACAGTCCCGCCTTAATTGTTGCACCCACATCGCTGATGCATAACTGGTTCAAAGAAGCGGAGAAATTTACCCCTGAGCTCAAGGTATTGCTGCTACAGGGGCCCGACCGCCATCAGAATTTTGAGCAGATTCCGCACTATGATATTGTGTTAACCACCTATCCGCTTCTAGCGAGAGATGAAGAACAACTAAAGCAATATGAATATCATCAACTCATTTTGGATGAGGCGCAGAATATCAAAAATCCGCGTGCCAAAGCTGCACAGGTAGTACGCCAATTAAAAGCACGACATCGTTTGTGTCTAACAGGTACCCCGATGGAAAATCATTTGGGTGAACTGTGGGCACTATTTTATTTCCTGATGCCAGGATTTTTATATTCACAAGAAATTTTTAATAAAAAGTACCGTCATCCGATTGAAAAACGCGGTGATCAGCAGTTAAGGCAAAAGCTGGTCAACCGGATTAAGCCCTTCATTTTACGTCGCTTGAAAACTGACGTAGCCAAAGAATTGCCAGAAAAAACCACGATTGAAGTCAATATTGATATGAATGACCAGCAATCCAAGTTATATGAGGCTGTTCGCGCCACGATGCAGGAAAATATTCAGAAAATTGTGGCAGAAAAAGGCTTTAAACGTAGTCAAATTCAAATTTTAGATGCCTTACTGAAGCTACGTCAGGTGTGCTGCCATCCTAGCTTACTAAAGCTGGATTCAGTGAAAATTGGGCAGGCAAACTCTGCCAAACTTGAACAGTTGATGGATATGGTCGTTCCAATGGTGGAGGAGGGGCGAAAAATTCTGATCTTCTCTCAGTTTACCTCAATGTTGGAACTGATTGAGCAACACCTCCATCACGCAGAAATTGGCTATGTGAAGCTGACTGGAAAGACCAAAAAGCGAGATGAAGTCATTACAGCATTTCAGTCTGGACAAGTGCCGATATTTTTAATCAGTCTGAAAGCAGGAGGGGTCGGTCTGAACCTAACTGCCGCAGATACGGTCATTCACTATGATCCATGGTGGAACCCTGCTGCTGAAGATCAAGCTTCAGATCGTGCATGGCGGATTGGACAGGACAAGCCAGTATTTGTGTATAAGCTGATTACCAATAAAAGCATAGAAGAAAAAATTCTTGCCTTACAGCAAAATAAAGCAGAACTGGCACAGTCTATTCTAAGTACCGATCATGAGGGCGAAGCGAAACTGACGGAAAATGACGTGATGAACTTGTTTGAGAAATTTTAGTTTGGTTTCAGATTACCCTAATCATCTGTAAGTATCTGAAAGTCTGGATGCAATTTTTTCCAATGTTCTCTTAATTTTTCTTTATGAACAGAAATCATAGGTAAGTCTAGTAATAGCACTGGCCATACTGACCGTGCTTTGTCCATGATCGCGTGAAGTTGTTTTTCAATAACACGCCATGGAACACCGACTTTTTCAGCCCATTGTTCAAAGTGTTTCATCTCAGCTAAATACCAATCTTTATTTTTGGCAAGATTTAATGCGAAATGACGCTCATTTTCAATATATACACTGGTCATTAATATATCGTATGCGGGAGATAATCTGGGTGCACTTTTATCATGATAAATCATACTCCAGTTTTTTAAGTGTGCATCTCCATTGGCGAGCAAAATATTGACGAGTAAGCGGCTGGCAAATTGCTGAATATCAAGAATTTTGTTATCTGAAAATTGATAAATGATCTTTCCTATCTGCTCATAATTTGTGGTGCTGTATTTCTGATGTGGATATGCGCCGAAGATCTGAGCAAAGTCTTCGATGTGAATAAGCTCTATAGTATCAGCAGTACTCTGTCTATCAAATCTTTTGATTGCGAAAGCATATTGCTCTTGGGGTAAATTTAATGGTGGCAGGTCTTGTAAGAGTGCCATATCCACCAAGCGAATCTCAGGGACATCTATGCCGACTGTTTTGGCAAGGCTCATCATAGAATATTCATTTAGTGGAACAAAACCATGTCTGGAAGAAGGAGTTTTGATAATCCAATCCCCTAATAGACTGGATTCTATTGCCTGTGCTAATGTAAAACGCCCATCTTTGGCTTTCATGGAAAACTTCATTTGGACGCCAGCCAAGGAAAACTTATTATCTGTTCGAATCTCTTGCTTTAAAATCTGATCTGGATTCGAGATCTGCAGTTTGAATTTTATTTCATCTGGAATTTCTTCTGGATCTAATGGGGTCGCAATGAGTGCTCCAGGTAAGTCATGACCTAAAGCTGCCAATAACTGAAATTCATTGTCTATATGTACTTTAAGGCTTTGTGCAATGAGTTCGCGTAATGCGCCTTCTGGTAGCAAGTTTGATAGCAAGGGGGGTAAGCGCTGATGTGTAACATAGGTCTTTTCTAAAATCTTATCTGCTTGAGGATACAAGGGGGAAGTCAGCAAGCTCAAGGTCTGGCGTTGCTGATCAAATCGGAAAGAATCCGTAAAAACCAGAATATTTTTTCCGCTCTGAAATCCTGCCAAGTATCCAACGACAGCGTGATGTAATGTTAATTTCAGGACGGCAACAGTATTCATGGTTCCTCTCCTCCGAGAAGACCCTTCCATGGGTTAGTCATTAAGTCATCCTGATCTTCAATAGTGACTTTAATTTCATCATTCAATAATTGTCTAATCAAATGAACCTTATCATCAGGGATGAGCATCAGTTGAGCATTTAATCCTGCCGCGATAATTTCTAAGGTCTCTAATCGAGGGTTGCCCTGACTTTCCAGCTTTTGGTATTGCTGTCTTGAAATGCCTGTACGGGATTGCATATCAACTTGCTTTAAGCCCAATTGGGTTCGTCTTTTTTTGATTTGCTGAAGTAAAGACTCATTCATTGTAGACACATTTATTGCTTTTTAGTGTTATAAGAAACATATTAGTTTCTTTTTTCTTGAAAAGCAATTTATGATTTTATCATTTCGATCTGCAAAACAGCCTTAGCTACGTAGTGATCTGAAATGACTCTGAAAATACAGTTAAAATTTGCATTCGGACCCGCATCCTTTGTGATGGCCAGTTATTTTGATGCCAAGGAGACCCACACATTTAGAATTTTAAAAGCGGCTTTACGTTTAATTATCTTATGGATTGAAAATTGGGGTAGTGTCAATAGATCTAAAATTATAAAACGATATTATTGTGTGATTGTTCTACAATATAGCCTAGAGCTTTATAACTTTTACTCCTTCTCTGAAACATTTTGACAAATATCGGATGGTTAACATCAACATAATCATATACCTGAACTTCAAATTTACCTTCATTTGATCTATGAATACGCCCAACATATTGAGCCAAAGTGCCTTTCCATGAAATCGGGAATGCCAAGAACAAGGTATCTAAACGAGGAAGATCAAAACCTTCACCAATGTATTTTCCCGTGGCAATCACAACATGAGCATCATCTAAATTTTGTTTTTCTTTTATGTTTTTTGTATGGCTCATACCTCCCTGTAAAATAGATGTTTTATACCCTAAATCATTCAACTTATTTCTAAGATTTTCGGCATGTTTTCTACGTTCAGTTAAAATTAACGGGATCTGACCATTTTGAATACAATGAGATACATCTTTAATAATGGCATTATTACGTTCTGTATCTTCAGTAAGATGTTGCATCAGCTTTGAAATATGTGGTTTATTTTCGGTACCAAAGAAAATTTCTGGGAATTCACCTTCATAATTTACTTTTATTAATAATTTTTTAAGCTGGGTGTGATTGTTGGATTTCGCTTTGTATACAATAGAACCAGCTTGCATGAAAATAATGGGTTGATGCCCATCTTGACGTTCTGGTGTAGCAGTTAACCCGAGAATGTAGTAGGGACTGACTTCACTGAGAAGAAATTCATAGCTTGGTGCGGATAAATGGTGGCATTCATCTACGATAATTTGTCCGTAATTAAAGGCGATAGGTTTGATTGAATTATTTACACGGTTGATTAGACTTTGATATGTTGCAATGTCAATTTGATTAGATGGTTTGGCTTTTCCACCTTGTATTGTACCAATTTCGACATCGGCTAAAAATGAATGTAATCGTTCTTTCCATTGAGAAACAAGTTCTTTGTTATGAACAATAATGAGTGTATTTGTTTGGCGTTTGGCAATGATAGAGATTGCAGTAACAGTTTTTCCAAAAGCCGTTGGTGCATGTAGAACTCCAACATCGTGTTCAAGGATTTTTTTACATGCCATTTCCTGTTCAGAGGATAATTCGGTAAGTAGATTTATATTGACTAATATGTTGCCTTTAGTACGTTGATCTTTTAGTTTTATTTTAGTATCTTGTTGATTAAGCAAGTGAATTATATCTGTTAGGCATCCTCGTGGTAAACTGAGATATTGTCCTTCAAGGCGGGCACAGCATATGTGTCTTGGAATTCCTGTCGTTGAAAAACGCATTGCTTGTGCTTTAAAAAAACGAGGGTTGGAGAAAGTGGCTAATCTTTTTAATTGAGCTATCAATTGAGAGGGTAATGTCTGAATTGGAATGTGAATCATATTTGCGAATACCAATTCAATAGCGTCTGGACATCCCGCGATCTTTTGATTTTTTTTAGGAATATTTTTTACCCATGGAGCCTCATGGTCAACATCTGTTTGATTCTGTTCGATGAAATTGTAGCCTAGTTCATTCACAATATTATTAACTTCAGAAGAACTCATTAATTCAGTTTGTTGTAAAACAGTCCATGGGTCAGTAAAGGCATTAAAGTTACTGTCAATAAAGGTACTATTTCCTAGCGCTCTTGCGTGCTTTTGTAAGGGTAATGCTATTAAATTTCCAAATCCGCCTGCTGGCATGTGATCTTGATTTGGAAACATACGATCATAAGATTCAAAATCTAGAGCTGGATAAAGTTCCATGGCCTTATCTAGAATACCTGCACCCATTAAGCGAGCTTGCTTAGCTGCAATTGGTTCAGAGAAAAATATCCAAACATGTGCGCCATTACCTGAACGAGAGCGCTCAACCAAAAATGGTATATTTAAAGATAAGCACGCTTCAGAAAATGCAGTTACACAATTTTTCCAATCTGATTTATCAAAATCTACTGCGAGTAACCTACATTGATCTGTTGCTAATAGTGGGTAAATGCCTATAACTTTCTGTCCAGTTAAATGAGAATAAAGAACTTCTTGTGTGATGGGTAATAGTTGACGGCTTTTACAGTCTGAACATTTAATTTGAGGTTTGTAACAAATGCCATGTTTCCACTCATTTGCACAAGCAACAGAATAACCAGATTTTCCACTGCTATTTTCCCAACGATAAGCAAAGGTATCAGTTCGTCCAATAAACCTTTGAGAAAATAATAAAAGTCTTTCTTCTGCTGATAAATAATTCTTATTTTTTTCTTCAAGCGATATAAGTTTTTCTTTTTCTTGATAAAGGCTTTGATATTCATTTTGTAATAATGTGATTTGGTCTAAAATTTGCTGTAATCTAACTGCAATTTCTTTTAACTTATTATTCACTGATTTTTCCTAAAACACAGCTATTACTGTCCTAATATCAAATCTTAAATTAAAGAATTACAATATAATAAATCAATTAATTTTCAAAATATTATACAAAATTATTTATATGCATTAATTTCTTTAAAGTTTTGCTCGAAGACCCTCTAGCAATTGTAAAACAGAGAACAATCCCTGAGCATTTTGAATCTGTTCTACCGGAATGCCATTAGTTAATTTATTTGATGACTTCATGAAATGCTGCATCCAGGTAGTATCTCCACCCGCCAGAGCATCTAGTGATGTGGTAATACGGATTAAAGTGAGGGCGATTTCTCCCTGTTTTGAAGTGGGATCTAATTCAAGAGAGGTTAAAGTTTTCACCGAATCTATACTGAGTATTAAGGCTAGTTGATCCTGTGCAAGACCAAGTCGTTCAGCAGCAGCTAAAACTGCCTTAGCTAATATCATTTTCTGTTTTGCAGTTTTTTCTGATGTTGTATGCATGACCGATCCCTGTTTCAGACGCTGCTAATTCATAGAGTTTATACTATTTAATTATCGTTGATCAGACACTCAATTTTTACTAAAGATATATTAAGTTTGGCTTTAGATAAGGAAGCAACGGTTAAATTATTTGATAAGGAAGCAACGGTTAAATTATTTAACCGCATGTAGTGATTTTTAGAGCTTCAACTTGCAGTTCAAGAGATCGAGGTCTGCCAATACAGGCTAGATGTAAGCAAAATTTAAATGCAGCAAGAGCATGACCATCTTTTACTGAATAGAGTTGTAGACGAGGAAACTCTTCCTGAGTTGATGGATGTTTATCTGTTGATGCTTTTGCTAATTTGAAAAGTTGAGGCTGTTGTTTAGCATCTAACTTTGTTTGCAAATCTTGTCCAAGTAAGTGCCAAAATTTGGCAGGAAATAAAGCCTTAACTTGGGAGTAAAAATGTTCGAGTTGATCGATATCCTTCCAGCGATAATGGATACCGGTATGTGATGCGGTCACTCGATTTAAAAATACATTCAGGACGTATGCAATTTGTATTGGATTTTTACGAGCTATTTTCTGTAGATGTTCGTAAGCGTCCGCTGAACCCCATGCCTATTTTTTAATTCGGTTCAGGTTTCCAGCGGTGTGGTAGCAATTCTTCAATCTGAGTCACTTTATGTGTCGGCAACCTTTTCAG
>NZ_BPPH01000048.1:0-9781 GCF_021602765.1 Acinetobacter sp. KAM396 | reverse complement strand
ATGAGTTTTACTATGATCAGCTACCCCAACAAAACAAGGTGGCTTAACTAGAGCGGAATATCACTTATAAATACGCTTTTAGTTGTTCAAACAAGTGGGACCACCTCTCAAAATTAAAGTTAAAATCATGCATAGATAATTGATGCTTACCTAAACCATGACTAATTTTGGCATTCTGTAACTGGAAGTTTAAATGTGCCGTTTCATTTTGATTGAATAAACCTGCTTTGGTTTCTAATAAAACTTTTAAAGGTGATTTAGTTTCTAAGCCGAACTGACCCAAGCTTTGTGTTTCTTTAGTACAACTATTTCCGACACAGTTTTTTTTGACCAAGTTTAAATCTGCGGTCGCTTGAAAAGCATCAATGCTCGCATCGATACGCACACCTGCGCCAACATCAGTTTTCCCCACATCTGAAGCAAGCTTACTGATAATAGGCTGGTTATTCTGTCCTTTAATTTCTACATTATGTAAGCCTAAACCCTGTTGAGTTCCAGCCACTAAATCAGGATCATACCAATTGACTTGATTAATCGTGGCTTTAGACATTTCATGGGTGATTACAATACCATCTTGCCCGCTTACATCAGACAAATGCTGGTCTGCAATCAGCTCTAAAGCATAGACTTGTTGCGCACAAAGTACGCTCAATGTTAATAAATTCAACTGTATTATTTTTTTCATTTTTATTTCCCTATACTGTACTTCATCCTATATTCAACAACGACTTGCTGCTGAACCTGTACAGTTGTAGCTAAATATTTTCACATTGCCAGACATGTGCATATTGCCGTGAATATTTAAGCCCATAAATCCTTTTTCAGCGCCCTGATCAAACAAAGGTACATCTTGCTGAACTAAGTTATAACTACCATCTTGTTGATAATTTCTTCCTAGAAAATTGGTATATACCTCTGAATTTGCATAACCTTCATTTACTCCCTGCCCAGAACCTGTTTCAATAGATAATGCAGCGAAGCCTAAATTTCTAATCTTTAACGGCTTATCATCATAAAACTTAAGCTGCATGGCGGTTTGTGGGTCATTTTTATGATTAATAATGGTTGTGCCATCTAAAGAAAATTTATCTATTTGTATGGTGCCCTGAATTTGTTTAAATACCAGCCATTTTTTATTGCCGTTATTATCTTCATGGTTATTGGGTGCAATGGCTAAACGACAAAGCACATTATTGTCAGCACAATTTTTACTATAGCGATAATAAACTTCTGTAGGTTTAGTCCCACCATTAAATTTAGAAATATTGCTGAGTTCTAAATTTTCGGCATATTCATGGTTTAACGATAACGTCCAACTGAGGTCTGCTCCACCTTGGCCAGTAGCCTGCGTTAATTCATGATTTTCCAGTGCAATTAAATTGGCATGGGTCAAAGGACTACACATCAATGCAATACAAAACAGTTTTTTCAACATGATGATTCTCCTTTTATAGACCTGTTGTTTTAAATTTAAGGTGCTGAATCAGCACACCATCTATTGCAACTGAACCTAGATTCTTAGCAGTACCATCCACACCTTTAAATACAACACCTGTGGCATTATCATGATCCTTGGCACGCAACATATTATTTGGCAAGCGTTCTACAGTACCAATTGCAATACTACTATGCGTCGCATTACGTCCTTGATACATCGCAGCACTGTCATTGACATTGGCTTTTAGCGGTGAGCCACAGCTCACCACATTACAGGTAGAACCTGTAAATGCTGTAGAACCTAAATATCCACCCTTTCCATCTTCATAATTTTGATAAATTTTATTGTAAATTTCAGGAACATTCGGAATACGTGTTACTTCCAGCACAATATTATTGCCCTCAGAACCAACCACAAAAGGCTGATACATATTCCCTAAAACTAAATTGATATTTGGACTGTATAAATACAAACCTTCTACATCATGAAAAACTGGTGCTAATGACCCATCTATTGCTGGTGTGACCGCAGTTCCATCTAAAGTGTCTGATTTTGCTGCTGTACTAATGCGAATTCCTTTACTGTCTAAGTTTGAGTCTGTAAAACTTAAATTCGCAGGATTATCATTGGTATTTAAACGCAATAAACTTGCCATACCCAAGGTTTGATGATGATTTGGGTTATCCGAGTCTAAAGTCTGAAATAGTCGAGTCTGTGAACCATTTAAACTTAAACCATTGGCAATAAATTGAGTACGTAAACGGTGCTCTTTATCTAAACCCGATTTTGGTGCTCCAGTGCTCGGATCAACCTCTGCGCTTGAGTTCAACTGACGCGAAAAAATATCAGTCCAAAAACCCAATTTAATATTATTATCACTTTCAGTTGGCGTTGTAGTTGCGAGCGGTGCCTCAAGTGCCAAATAACCGACATCTTTTTCTACATTTTTAAATTGTTTTACTTTTTCTGTACCAGCACGGAATAACCATGGATTGTCTGCAGAACCCCAGTTAAAACCCTGATTGCTATAACGACTGCTTAAAGAGTTATCACTTTTAGATAATGCCAGACCATAAATAAAGACATCTGCTTTGGTTCTGAGTGAACCCACTGAAGTTTGTGCTGCTGCTGTTTTTGCTGCTTGAGTTGCGTTATCTACTGCTAATAATTCTAATTCTTTGATTGCATTTGTAGCTGCTGCTTTTGCAACTTTATCACCCTCAAGGTTTAGCCGCTCTTGAGTTACAGTTTCTACAGTTTGAGCAACCTTAGGATCAATATGATTAACTCTTGTAACCCCTTGCGTCCACTGTGTTGAAGGTACGGTATCAGCACTTCTATTACCATATAAAATTTCAATCATTTCATAGGTATTTATTGATGCATATTCTCTAGATTTACTTGCCTGCCCTACCGTTAACGTGTATGAGGTAGTCCCATCATTTGTTAATCCAGAAATAATTGTACCATTATAGTAGTCATTATAACGCTGTTGATAATATTGTTTCATTCGGTCAGATTCAAAGTATTCTGCCACTAGACTTTGACGCACACCAACTGAGATTTCACTGCTCACTGCTGTTTTTGTAGAGCTATAATTTTGTGTTTTATAGTTATTGAAAGTCGTTGTATAGGTACTTTGGTATAATGTTGATGTAGTTGAAACACCTGCCAAATATTCAGCATCATAAACCTGATTATAAACTTTCTTATAGGTATGTTCTGAAATATTCTGATAATTCTCCCCCGTCGGGATAATACGAATAAAGCCCGTATCATATTGACTTGGGTTTTCTAAGCCACGTGTATAGCTCGACCCAGTTGATAGGTCGTTCGGCTGCTGAAACACCATTTTGAAGTCATCAAGGACTAAAGCAACCCCTTCGCCTGTGGTATTTGACAAAGAGTCATCGGAGAGTGCTTGTAAAGCATAACTCGGGTTCGCTAAAAGTAAGCCTATAGCAGTGGCTAAGCAATGCTTACGAAAAGGGTAAGTAATTGCGTGTTCAGTCATCTCGACCTTCCTTTTATCTGATGCTCCGCATCTTTTTTTATTTATCTACAGCTTGGCTATTTATTTGAGTGTTTTTATCCTTAAAAACGTGATTATGCCAAAGCATTCTCATATTTAATTATGCTGAATATTTATGCAAATGCAAAACAAACTGGCTAAATTGCACAGCTTTCCGATGAATGAAAAAAAGCGAGCAGATTAGCTCGCTTCTTCAACAGAAAAATATGATAGATAATTGTTGTTTATGCTTTAGGCAAAGTCACGCCTGTCTGCCCTTGATATTTTCCACCACGGTCTTTGTACGAAGTTTCACAGACTTCATCTGATTCAAAGAACAGCATTTGCGCCACACCTTCGCCCGCATAAATACGTGCAGGCAAGTTCGTTGTATTAGAAAATTCTAAGGTGACATGACCTTCCCACTCTGGTTCGAGTGGCGTGACATTCACAATAATGCCACAACGTGCATAGGTCGATTTACCTAAACACACTGTTAATACATTGCGTGGAATACGGAAGTATTCAACGGTACGCGCCAATGCAAACGAGTTTGGCGGAATGATGCACACATCTGATTCAATATCGATAAAACTTTTTTCATCAAAGTTTTTTGGATCGACAATTGCTGAGTGAACATTGGTAAAGACTTTAAATTCACGGGCACAACGTACATCATAACCATAGCTAGAAACACCATAAGAAATGAGTTTTTCGCCATTTTCATCAAAGCGAACTTGGTTTTCTGCATACGGTTCAATCATGCCGTGTTTTTCGCTCATTTCGCGAATCCAACGATCAGACTTAATTGCCATTTATTTTCTATCCAAAATATGAATGTTTAACTGTGCTGTACTTTAACTGAAATCTAAGTTAATGAAAACCAGCTGTTTCCCTCACATCGCCTTTTTAAGTGCAATGATCATTTTCAGTAGATACAACTTTGCTTTTATAGACTCAACAAAGCCGAGTAACTCAATGGAATTGAAAAGCTCAGCAACACAATAGAAGCTGTTTTTTGTAGATTGCACTGATTGAGCCAGCTAATTTTATTTTTAGCGAGCACAGAACCAATAAATGTCCAGAAAAAAGCAATCGGCACGATTAAACATAAAAATGCCAGCATGTGTGCGACATAATAGTCTGCTTTTACCCATGCAATTGTTGGGAAAATTGCAGAGGCAAACAACAATGCCTTAGGGTTCAGTAAAGTCGCTAAAAATAGCTCACTGGCACGGATCGTAGGTTGATTAAAGCTTTGCTCGACGTTGGCCGTACGCCACAATTTAATCGCCAAGAAAATAATATAGCTTGCACTGAATAATTTTAGAATGATGGGCAATAATGGAAGATGGGTAGACACCGTACCAATTAAGGCACCCCAAAGTGTAATAGAGATCAAATAACCCAATGCTTCTGCTGGAATTAATCGGAAAGATTTACGGATACCAACCTGAATGCCAGATGATGCAAGCAAGGTATTGGTTGGCCCTGGTGTCAATAAAATTGTGATCACCAAACCGATAAAAAACCATGAAATCATGCATTGACCTCACTACTGAATGAGCGCAGATTAAAATAGTTTATTGGAATTGGCAAAAAATATTTTGTAAGACAAATTCTTAATCAGTCTAACATTTTAGATTTATTATTTTTATTCAACCACTTATTTAAGAAATATTTTTTAATCGAATGGTAACTTATAAGTCATTTTTTCTTAATATTTTTATGGTATTTGGAGATTAAACACCTTTAAATCAGATGTTTGCGTGTTTTTTAATCAAAAAAAGATAGCCCACCGAAGTGAGCTAAATTTTCAAAATATTGTGACTTAGCTTTTAAAGATGGATCACTTAAAATTTGAAGGACGACAACTGAATGACGATAACCGCGATCATTCCAAGCTGAGTTCCCCCATTAAAAAATACGATTCTGATCTTTTCCAGCTTTAGGCAGTTTTTTTGCAATTTTCTGAGCAATCGCAATGTAACTATCGGCAGCAGCATCGCCTGCAATCACTGACGGTGTGCCTGCATCAACATTCTCACGAATACTGACATTTAAGGGTAAACGCCCAAGCAACGGAATATCATATTGTTCTGCCAGTTTATCGCCACCGCCCTGACCAAAAATTTGTTCTTCGTAGCCGCAGTTTGAGCAGATATGCGTCGACATATTCTCAATTACGCCCATCACAGGAATTTGCACACGATTAAACAGTTCGATGCCTTTCACAGCATCCATTAAGGCAACATTTTGTGGTGTAGTCACAATCACCGCTCCCGTTACAGGAATACGCTGTGCAAGTGTCAGTTGAATATCCCCCGTTCCTGGTGGCATATCAATCATCAACACATCCAAATCTGGCCATAAGGTTTGATTAAAGAGCTGCATTAATGCACCTGTGGCTTTTGGCCCACGCCACGCAACAGGTGTATTGTGGTCACCTGTTAAATGCCCGATAGATAACACAGGCATTCCAAAAGCATCTAACGGTACAAACTGCTCAGCTTCAATCATAGGAGTTTTGCCTGCATTGCCGAGCATGGTCGGAATACTTGGACCATAAATATCTGCATCTAATACGCCAACTTTTAAGCCCAGCTTTTGCAATGCCAAAGCCAAATTTACACTAGTGGTGGATTTTCCAACTCCGCCTTTGCCTGAAGATACTAAAATCACGTTTTGAATACGTGGATGTTTCGGCACATCACGTTGTTGTGGCGCAGCTTTTTGAATCGGTGGATTATTCGGATCGGCTTCTTGCATAGAACTTTGACCTGCAGCATCCACCACTGGTGGTAAATGAGATGCTGTGGTCTGTGTGGTCGATGTTGAGCAGCTTTGACCTTCAGCATGTTGATTCCCACAACTTTCTTTTTTCTGTCCAGTTTTCTGCTGAATCACATGCATATTCAATTCTTTAATGCCGCATTTTTCTAATGCATCTGCCAAATCATCATGAATTTGTTGTAAATGTTGTTTTTCTTCAGGATAAGTATTGATGGTGATTTGCAGGATGTCACCTTGCAAATTCACTTGAGAAATACGATCTTTTAAGGCATGTTCAGATTCAGGCAAGACATAACTTTGTAGCACGTGCTGAATAGCTTCCTCATTCACCGTATGCGAAGGTGAAAAAACTGATTTAAGTGAAGAAAGCCAAGACATAGATTTACTCCAAAGTTTGGAAATACCGCGATTTTGATAGTGTAACGATAATTCATAATAAGGTTAAGTCGTGCTTTCACTGAAACACTTAATTCTGAGTATATTGCTTGGTTTTTACATGATTTATGGTCAAATACAGACCAAGAGTGTGTTTTTATATTGTATTTAGCCTTCTAGGCGGATTTGAAAAGAATTCATGGAATCCCTTGTGCATCTATGTGCTATCTAAGGTAAAATTGCCCGAATTGCGTCGTCCCTATTTAAGAGAGTTATATCCGTGCGTCAAATTTTAGTCACTAACGCCCTACCATACGCCAATGGTCCGATCCATATGGGTCACTTACTCGGTTATATCCAGGCAGATATCTGGGTTCGCGCCATGCGTGCAATGGGACATGACGTGACTTATGTCTGTGCGGATGATGCGCATGGTACAGCAATCATGCTGCGTGCTGAAGCCAACGGGATTAGCCCTGAACAGCAAATTGCCAATGTGCAGCAAGAACATATTCGTGATTTTGATGGGTTTGGTGTGCATTTTGATCATTATGATTCAACGCATAGCGATACCAACCGCGCACGTGCCAGTGAAATTTATGTCAAAAACCGTGATGCAGGCAATATTGCCGTTCGTCCTGTCACGCAATTATTTGACCCTGAAAAAGGCATGTTCTTATCTGACCGTTTCATTAAAGGCACATGCCCAAAATGTAAAGCGGAAGATCAATATGGTGATTCTTGCGAAGTCTGCGGCACAACCTATAACGCAACTGAGCTGATTGATCCTAAATCTACCTTGAGCGGTGCGACGCCTGTTGAAAAATCGTCAGATCATTACTTCTTTAAATTGCCTAATTTTGGCGAATATTTGCAAAAATGGACGCGTGATGAAGGTCGTTTGCCAGTTTCAATTGCCAACAAATTGGATGAATGGTTTGAAAACGGTTTAAATGACTGGGATATTTCACGTGATGCACCATATTTTGGTTTTGAAATTCCAGATGCACCAAATAAATATTTTTATGTCTGGGTTGATGCGCCAATTGGTTATATGTCGAGTTTTGAAAACTACGTAAAAACCAAACGCCCCGACCTGAATTTTGACGATTATTGGAAAAAAGATTCAGACAAAGAGGTCTATCACTTCATTGGTAAAGACATCGTCTATTTCCACGCTTTATTCTGGCCTGCGATGTTAGATGGTGCGGGTTATCGCACCCCTACAGGTTTATTTGTAAATGGCTTCTTGACTGTAAATGGTCAAAAAATGTCAAAATCTCGCGGCACATTTATTAAAGCAGAAACATATTTACAGCATTTAAACCCTGAATATTTACGCTATTACTTTGCATCAAAACTGTCTGATAAAGTTGAAGACTCTGACTTAAATCTGGATGATTTTGTGCAGAAAGTAAACTCTGATCTTGTAGGTAAAGTGGTGAATATTGCCAGTCGTTGTGCCAAATTCATCAATACCAAATTTGATAACAAATTAAGTGCGAGCTGTGCAGAACCTGAGTTAGTACAAAGCTTTATTGATGCGGGCGATTCAATTGCTCAAGCCTATGAAGCACGTGAATTCTCTGCTGCTATTCGTGAAATCATGGCTCTTGCGGACAAAGCGAATCAATATATTGATGAGAAAAAGCCTTGGGCTTTAGCCAAAATTGAAGGCGAAGAACAGCAAGTTCATGACGTATGTTCTGTAGGGATTAACCTATTCCGTCAATTGGCGATTTATCTTGCGCCTGTACTGCCAACCTTGGCTGAACAAGTTCAAGCCTTCTTACAGTTAGATAGCTTTAACTTTGAATCACGTAAAACTGTTTTAGTCGGTCATGAAATTGCGTTGTTCCAACCACTCATGCAACGTGTTGATCCGAAAGCGGTAGCTGCAATGGTAGATGCATCTAAAGATTCTTTAGCCGCACCTGCTGAAGCACCAAAAGTGGAAAAGAAAAAAGAAAAGAAAGCTGAGAAGAAGCCTGAGCCTAAAGTGGGTGAAGCTGAAATTATTGGTATTGAAGACTTTATGAAAGTTGACCTCCGTGTAGCAGAAGTTTTAGAAGCTTCAACTGTCGAGGGTTCTGATAAATTACTTCAACTCACTTTAAATGTTGGTGAAGCTGAACCACGCAATGTGTTTAGTGGTATTCGTGAGTTTTATCAGCCCGAAGACTTAAAAGGCAAATTGGTGGTGATGGTCGCTAACCTTGCACCTCGTAAAATGCGTTTTGGTATCTCTAATGGTATGGTACTTGCCGCTGGTAATGGCGAAGGTGTTTGGGTGATCTCACCTGAATCTGGCGCTAAAGCGGGTGATAAAGTTTCTTAGAATTTTAAACTCAGAAAACTCCCTATAGATAATATAGGGAGTTTTTTTTAATTTTTCTCAGCATACAACTCTCTATTGAATGGAGGATCCATATTAGTAGAGTCATAAAGTTCATAAGTGTTTATCAGCTCATTGTCTAAATTATATTCTTTAATAAGATAAGTATCTGTATCTAATCTATGTTTTTGTTTCCAAGACTTATGATCACAAGTTATTCTATGCTCTTTTGGAATATTTAAATACTTCCTATATTCTAACCAATCATCATAAACTTTTAACTCACTTGATAACTGATTTTCTGTTGCTGCTACAGAATCAATTACCGCACTACTCGCATTAAAAATCTGTAATAACTTCGATAATGAGAGAATATGAAATGATTTACCATTTGTTTCTCGCCTAAACTCATCAACTAATTCAAATCTTGGATAAAGCCCCTCTTTATTAGATTGATGCCACCAGTCGCTCTTTTCATCTGCAGAAATAAATATTAAATGTTTATCTTTTTCTTGAGCACACTTTAAGATTTCTTTCCAAATTATCAAATCACCTGAAGCATTTAAATCCTTTCCTTTATCTTTGAAACCTGGTGGTAGTGATAAGGTATTTCTTTTTTCTAACTCACTCTCTAGTTGGGTAAAATCGATATGTGAGTCATCCAAAATACGATCGACAAATAACTCTTTATATACTGTGCTTACTGGATCATTCCACGGTAAGCGTCCGCTGAACCCCATGCCTATTTTTTAATTCGGTTCAGGTTTCCAGCGGTGTGGTAGCAATTCTTCAATCTGAGTCACTTTATGTGTCGGCAACCTTTTCAGCA
>NZ_BPPH01000047.1:0-10636 GCF_021602765.1 Acinetobacter sp. KAM396 | reverse complement strand
CCCAAAGAATGATTTCGCCCTGAAAATGCCGACCATGGAAAGGATTCATATGCTGCACCTTTAGCTAAAACAGTCTTCAGCTTACCATTCGTGGTTATTTGCAACAGTGCCATTTAAAAGAACCTTCTTTTCTTTCTACGGTAACTCCAGCATAGTTGGCAACTTTTTGTCGCGTACCAGTAAGCGTATTAAATAAAGAGGTTTTTCCACAATTTGGATTACCGACTAATGCAATGTTCTTAATCTTCATTGGATACTAACTCTACAAAAATTCTTTCAGCTTCATTCTTTCTTAATGCGAATCTTGAAGTTTCAATTTGAACTAAAACAGGATCTCCGCCAAAAACACCTTTAGCGAGTACTTGTAGAGTTTCACCCTCTCTAAAACCTAATAGTTGGAGCCGTTCCAATACGGGATCAGTGGTATGACTGTATTGATTACCTTTTTTGAGATCTCTAATTTTGACGATCTGATTTTGTTTAACTTGAAATAGATTCATTTTCGATACTCTTACTTCAAAGCCAAAATCTTTCGAGCACCATTAAGCACGAATAAAGAAACCAGGATGCCAATGATTAAGTCTGGGTAAGCTGATCCCGTCCACGCCACGAGTACACCGGCAAATATAACGCCCATATTTACGACAACGTCATTCGCCGAGAAAATCCAACTGGCTTTCATATGTGCGCCATCTTCTCGATGACCAGAAATAAGATATAAGCATGTCACGTTAGCTATAAGTGCGAGCAGGCCAATAACAATCATGAGCGTTGATTCTGGCTCGCTTCCAAACATGAATCGTCTAATAACATCAACAATCACGATAACAGCAAGTAATAACTGAATCCAACCTGCGAAATGGGCTGCTTTTATTTGATATTTCGCAGCTTTTCCGACGGCATATAGCGCAATACCATAAACGGCTGCATCGGCAAACATATCTAGAGAATCAGCAATCAATCCTGTAGACGCAGCAATAATACCGCTGATGAATTCTATAAAGAAAAGTAGAGCATTAATACCTAATAACAGTTTAAGTACTTTAGCTTGTCTCACAGGATCAGGTTCATTAGGTATATCGCCTGAAGAAAGCTGTATTTCATCAAGTTTCGCCCCAAAACCCAGTCCTTCGAGTTTAGCCGTAATTTGCTGAATCCCTTCATTATGGAAGACTTTCAGTTTTCGATTGGGAAGATCAAAAGTAAGACCTTTAACTGCTTCAATATCTGCAAGAGCCATACGGACCATTTGCTCTTCAGCAGAGCAATCCATTTTAGGAATGGTGTAGGTACTTGTTTGCTTAGCCTGTTGATTGCTTATATAAGTTTCAGTCTTCACAAGCTTTGCACCAAAACCCAAAGCTTCAAGTTTGGTAGTTATATTTTCATCTTTTTGATTATGTAGAACCTTTAAAGACCGGTTAGGTAAATCAAAGATGAGTTTTTGAACACCATCAATTGAAGATAGCGCCATACGAACCATCTGTTCTTCCGCAGAACAATCCATTTTGGGAACTAAGTATTCACTCATGTAGTGCGAATTTTTTAAAACGTCTTCAGTGCTTAAATTTTCTTTGGGATCAGAACCACAACAGGATTGAGCGGTATCTTCACAACTGTTTGAAGTGTTACAGCAAGGAGATGAAGATTTTTTTTCTTCCTCTTCACCACAACAGCTAAGCGTATTATCACAATTCTTTGAATTGTTTGCTTCTGCAATTGATGGATGATTTTCTTGTTGAGATTTCTTATCTTCGCATGGTGTTTCTTTACTACATCCACAACCACTCATAATTATACCCATTAAAAAAATTTATAAACTTTGAATATTAGAATCCCTATAGTTACTATAGAGTCAAGATTTTTTGGAAATACCAACTCAATGCATTTAAAAATTGGTGAACTCTCTAAAAAAACCTCATGTTCAGTATTAACAATTAGGTTTTATGAAAAGGAAGGTTTAATTCCGGAACCCGAAAGAACGGAAGGAAATTACCGCCTTTACGATATAGGCTATGTTGAGCGAATTAAGTTTATTTTGAATTGCCGAACTTTAAATATGAGTTTGAATGAAATTCGTCAATTACTCACCTATAAAGATAATCCCAAGAAAAATTGTTCAGATGTGAATGAATTAATTGACTTACATGTCAGTGCTATCAGAGAAAATATAATCAAGCAACAAAAGCTTATTGAACAATTATCTGATTTAAGAGATACTTGTGATGGTTTATGTACAATTGACCAATGTGGAGTTCTAAAAAATCTAGCTTGATTATCTAGACCTATGCTTTTTTCAAAAATTCTGTATATCTTTACTTAAGGCTGCAAAAAGTTTAAGGTTACTCAAATTCTGTGATCAGATATTTGATAGATCTGGACAGCTTCCGATTGGTGTTTTAAATACAGATTTGTGTATGAAGAGAAAAACATTTCTAATCCAGATATTGGTACTCTTATTCACATTCCAGAATATTTGGAGTGTGGCAGAGGCTGCGTGTCTGCATGAAATGCCAAACATACCCAATTCAATACTCTCTAATCCAATCGATTTAGACGAAAAGAGTGATAGTCCTCGTCAAGCACTTTATTCCCTAGAAAACTATAAAGAAATCTATGACTATTGTCAGAAGGTTTGTTTTAACGAAAAGTGCAGTCATTTCTCAAATACAATCGTGATTCAGATTGACCCACCCGATGATCTGAAGCTTAAAGCTAATTTTGAGACCGGCATTACCCCAACTTATTTGGGAATAACTTTTTATAAACCCCCTTATCTGGATCAATTAACCCCGCCTCCCGATTTGCCCCTACTATTGGTGGGGTAGTCTTATAAAAGCCCACCACTCCTAATTTCATTATGCGTGGGGCATTTTCATGTCAAAAAACAAATTACATCAGGATACCTCCATCCTGAATTTATCCTGGTCAGCCTTAGGTAGCGGTATCTTGCTATCTGCAATGATCAGCTTCAGTACTTCCGTAGTCGCCAGTACTCAAGATTTAACGCTGCAGCAAGCTATTGAGCAGGTTAACCAATATCAAGCGTCCCAAAATTTCTGGGAAACGCAAAACAGCATTAATGCCACGAATCTTCAGCAAAGTAAGCTGTTTAAAAATCCTGAACTGTCAGTTGAACAAACGGGATTTGGTTCAAATAATGAAAAAGAGCTTACCATTGGCATATCACAACCCTTGGATATTTTTGGTGAGCGAAGAGCAAACCAAAAATTAGCCAGTCTCTCTACAGATAAAACAGCGCTGAAACAGAAGATTTATCAAGCACAAATTGAGCTTGCAGTGAAATATGTATGGTCACAACTGGCCATTGCTGAACTTGAAAAAAACATTGTCAATGAACAACTTCGGGTGAGCCAAGAAAACCTTCAAGCAATCGAAAAGCGCTTTAATGCAGGCAGTATTGCCCAAGTAGATGTAAATCGCGCACGTTTAAGCCATGCTGAAAATATCCGTCTTTTTAGACAGGCAGACTTACAGGTACAAGTGGCCACCCAACAATTATCAAATTTATGGGGTACGTCTGATAAGTCATTGCAGGTAAACCTCTCTTCACAAAAGCTCTGGCCAAAATCGACTCATGAACAGGTTCAAGAATATTTAGCGGAAAACTACGTTGAGAAATATCGAGCTTTACTGGTATTAGAGTCTCAAGCAACGGTTGATCAACTAAGGGCAAAGGCACGTCCTAACCCCACTTTAAACCTAGGTGTCAACCGCACCCAATCCTTGGAAAACTCCACACAAAATCAATTAGTAGTCGGAGTCAGTGTACCGCTTAATATTTTCGATCGTCAGCAAAATGGCATAAAAATCGCGCAAGAAAAAATGAACTTATTAGAGCGTCAGAAAGAGTTTTATCTGAAGCAAAATGCGCTGCAAATAGGCACAATTTTAACCGAGTTGCAGGGTTTAGAGCTGCAATTCAAAGTCGTTGACGAGACTCAAATTCCTTTGGCGACTCAAGTTCAAAGTAAGACGCTACAAGGTTTCTTGGCAGGCAAGTTTGCTTTAACCGATGTTCAGCAAGCCACGCTTCAATTACAAGACATCCGTCTGCGTAAAGTCCAGTTGTTACGGGATGGCTGGCAAAAGGCCATTGAAGCAGAAAGTTTGAGCTTAGGCATTAGCCCAAGTGAAGTCATGTCGAAAGATGCTATTGCACAAATCAATCAAAACTTATGGCAAGACATACAGGCCATGCCTGTCATTGGTGGGGGAAATTAACATGTTCGATCTTAAAAACAGCTTAAAAAAACAGAGCGGAAAAATCTCTCAACCTCTACTGATTAGTTTGGTTATCGGCGCTACCGTACTCCTCAGTATTTTTTTGATCTTAACTGGTAAGAATAAATCGGAAACATCAGATGAACATGCAGAGGAAGAAAGCGGAGAAGAACATGGCGGTGAAACCGAAGAGCATGCAGAAGGTGTGAGCCTGACTGCCAAGCAACTGGTGGAACAGGGCATACAATTATCAGCGGTCGATCAAGGCCCGGTGGTTAAATTAAGTTCTTATCCTGCCAAACTGAATGTGAATACTGACCAGCAAGCGCACGTCTCACCGAGTTTTAGTGGTCATGTAGAAAATGTCTATGTAGAACTCGGTCAAAAAGTTCAGAAAGGACAGCCTTTGGCTGCGTTGCTTGTTCCTGATCTAGTTGATCAGCAGGCCAATCTTAAAATTGAACAAACCAACCTTGAACTGGCGAAACAAGACTATGATCGTGAGCGTCAGCTTTGGTCACAGGGCATTTCAGCAAAACAGGACTATCAACGTGCTTATAACAGCTATAAACGGGCACAAATTCAGGTTCAAGCGGCCCAATCACGTTTAAGTGCATTTGGTGCAGTGAATGCCAGTAACGGACGCTATATTTTGAAAGCTCCCATTTCTGGCGTGATCAGTAAAAAGGATTTGGTTCTCGGGGAAAATGTTCAGTTAGCCGATCAACTCTTTACGATAGACCGGTTAGATCAACTCTGGCTTGAGTTTATTGTTCCAAATTCTGAAATTATGGGCTTAGCCCCGAATCAAAAGATCGAATTTAAATCCTTGCAAACAGAAAAGGTTTATCAAGCTGTTATTCAGACTTTAAATACTGAAGCGGATATTCAAACAGGTCGTCTTCAGGTGCGAGCAAAAGTTGAATCGAATGCAACCGAATTACGTCCAAACTTGATGGTGAACGTACAGTTGCAACAACGGAGTGAAAGTACCGCATTACGGGTACTTAAGTCCGCAGTTCAGAATGTCGATGGAAAAGATGTGGTTTTTGTCGCCACTCAGCATGGACAAAAAGTTGAATTCAGTCCGCAACCTGTGAAATTAGGGCAATCATCTGGGGAGAGCCAATGGATTGAAGTGGTGAGTGGGCTTAGTCAGGGACAAAAATATGCCGCTCAAGGCAGTTTTTTACTGAAATCCGAGCTGGAAAAAGGAGAGGCTTCACATGAGCACTGAAACTCCTCAAATTCCAGACCACGAATCGGTAAAACCTGAAGGACTGTTTGATCGACTGATCCAGTTTTCTATCCATAACGCAATCTGGGTCATGCTGTTTATTGCGGCTTGGATTGCTATTGGTATTTATAGTTATCAAAAGTTACCGATTGATGCTGTACCAGATATTACCAATACTCAGGTGCAGATTAACACTTCAGCCAATGGTTTTACGGCTTTAGAAATGGAACAGCGGATTACATATCCAATCGAGAATGCCATGTCAGGCATGCCGAAAATGGAACAAACCCGTTCGATTTCACGCTACGGCTTATCGCAAGTGACCATCATTTTTGAAGATGGCACGGATATTTACTGGGCCAGACAGCTTATCAACCAGCGCTTGCAAGAAGCAATGGGAGAAATGCCTGAAGATGTGCAACCTAACATGTCGCCTATTTCGACAGGTTTAGGTGAAATCTATCAATGGGTGATTAAAGCCGAACCAAATGCTAAAAAGCCGGATGGAACCCCTTATTCGGCGATGGATTTACGTGAAATTCAGGATTGGATTGTAAGACCGCAATTACAGCGCGTAAAAGGCGTTGCTGAGATCAACAGTATCGGTGGCTTTAATAAAACCTATGTGGTTGCCCCTGATCTGAACCGATTGCAACAATTGCAAATTCCTTTGTCTGATTTACAAACTGCCTTAACAGAGAATAATGAAAACCGTGGTGCTGGCTATATTGAGAAAAATGGACAACAGCTAACGGTTCGTGTTCCCGGCACTTTAAACACGATTGAAGATATCCAGAACATCAGTATTGCCAATAAAAACGGCTATCCGATTCGGGTGGCAGATGTCGCCAATGTCTCAATTGGTCATGACTTAAGAACAGGGGCTGCAACCTATAATGGTGAAGAAACTGTATTGGGTATTGCCATGATGATGATGGGAGAAAATAGCCGTACCGTTGCTCAAGCCATTGATGAAAAGGTGCAATCGATCCAGCAATCGCTACCTAAAGGTGTGGTGATTGAGACTGTGTATGACCGTACGCATTTGGTTGATCGGGCGATCAAAACCGTTCAGAAAAATTTGATTGAGGGTGCAATCCTCGTCATTGTTATTTTATTTCTCTTTCTAGGTAATTTCCGTGCTGCGCTGATCACGGCTTGCGTTATTCCACTGTCAATGCTGTTTACCTTGACGGGAATGGCAGAGCAGAAGATTAGTGCAAATCTGATGAGTTTAGGGGCACTGGACTTCGGTATTATTATTGATGGTGCAGTGGTTATTGTAGAAAACTGTATCCGTCGGCTAGCAGAAGCTCAGAAGCTGAAAGGTGGTTTACTTAGCCGTTCTGAAAGATTTAAAGAAGTCTTCTTGGCTGCAAAACAGGCGCGTCGTCCTCTGATTTTTGGACAGTTAATTATTTTGGTGGTTTATCTACCTATCTTTACCCTGACGGGTGTAGAAGCCAAACTTTTCCATCCTATGGCAATGACTGTTGTACTGGCTTTAATTGGGGCCATGATTTTATCTGTCACTTTTGTGCCAGCCGCAGTTGCCCTATTTGTCACTGGAGAAGTCAAGGAAACCGAAAGTCGCTGGATGCATTGGCTTAAAACCAAATATGAACTGCTTTTAGATAAAGCCTATGAGCTTCGTTTATTTGTGACTATTGTGGCTGCCTGTATTTTAGTGCTTACGGGCGTGCTAGCCACTCAAACAGGTAGCGAGTTTGCACCTCAACTGGGTGAAGGTGATTTTGCTGTTCAGCAAATGCGTTCCCCAAGTACAGGGTTAGAACAGTCACTGAGAATGCAGGAAAATACTGAAAAGTTACTGTTGAAAGAATTTCCTGAAATTAAAGCGATCTTTGCTCGTACCGGTACAGCAGAAGTGGCCACAGATGTTATGCCACCCAACATTTCAGATGGCGTGGTACTGTTAAAACCTCATGATGAATGGCCTGATCCAAAACAAACGATTGATGAGCTTCGCCAAAGAATGATTACTTTCTTAGCGACATTGCCGGGAAATAACAGTGAGTTCTCGCAACCCATTGAACTGCGCTTTAACGAGTTAATTTCAGGGGTGCGAAGTGATGTGGGTGTCAAATTATTTGGTGATGACATGGAGATTCTAAATCGCGAAGCGAATAAAATTTCTCAAAAAATTAACTCAATTTCAGGCGCGACAGCCGTTAATGTAGAACAGACCAGTGGCTTACCCTTGTTGAATGTAGAGGTGGATAAGTCCAGAGCTGCACAATATGGCTTGTCGGTAAGAGCAATTCAGGATCTGGTAGCTACAAGTGTCGGTGGCCAGAATGTTGGAACAATTTTACAGGGAGACAAGCGTTTTGATTTTGTCATCCGTCTAGATGAATCCCAGCGTAGTCCTGAACAGTTAGCGGTACTTCCTATTCAATTGCCGAATGGTGGTTTAGTCCAACTGCAAGATGTGGCACGCGTTGAAAATATCCTGGGTATTAATCAGGTCAGCCGTGAAAATGGTAAACGTCGAGTGGTTATTACTGCAAATGTAGAAGGACGTGATTTAGGCTCATTCGTAACAGAGCTTCAGAGCACGTTATCCAAACAGGAATTACCAAGCGGTTATTGGATAGATTATGGCGGTCAATTTCAAAATCTGATGTCTGCAAAAGCGCGTATGCAATTGGTGGTTCCGCTCGCATTGTTGACGATCTTTATTTTATTGATGGCTGTATTCCATAATATCAAAGAAAGCTTACTGGTCTTTAGTGGTGTACCGTTTGCCTTATGTGGAGGCTTAATCGCGTTGTGGTTGCGTGACATTCCATTATCCATGTCAGCAGGGGTTGGCTTCATTGCACTATCGGGGGTGGCTGTACTGAATGGCTTAGTCATGCTCACCTTTATCAAAGAGTTGCGACAACAATATGACCTTTATTATGCAACGTGGCAGGGTGCAATTTTGCGTCTTAGACCTGTGCTGATGACCGCTTGTGTGGCGTCCCTTGGGTTTGTCCCGATGGCTTTGGCAACCGGAACTGGGGCAGAAGTACAGAGACCTTTAGCAACAGTGGTTATTGGAGGAATTATCTCCTCTACCCTGCTTACATTGGTTTTATTGCCCGTACTGTACCGCTGGATGAATGAAAAGAAAGTTTCTTAATCCAATAGATTAGTCGATTTACAGCAGAGATATTGGCTGTTATCCAATATCTCTGCTCATCATAAATAGAATAAGGAAAATATTTTATGTCAGAACATCATGATCATAGCCATGCGGTTGTTACTGAAGAAAATAGTAAGAAGTTAATGGTTGCCTTAGGTTTAACGACTACTTTTTTAATAGTAGAAGTTGTCGCTGCTTTTATTACCCAAAGTTTGGCTTTGTTATCTGATGCAGCTCATATGTTTACTGATGTAGCCGCTTTAGCTATTGCTCTTGCCGCTATCAAAATTGGTAAAAAAGCCGCAGATGATAAAAGAACTTTTGGCTATCAGCGATTTGAAATTTTAGCGGCTCTGTTTAATGCGGTGATGCTTTTTGTGGTAGCAATATATATTGTATATGAAGCTTATCAACGTTTTACGAACCCTGCTGAAATTCAAAGTGTTGAAATGATGATTGTCGCGGTCATTGGTTTGGTCGTAAATTTGATTTCAATGAAAATCCTTTCTGCTAGTGCTGAAGGAAGTCTAAATATAAAAGGTGCATATTTAGAAGTTCTTAGTGATGCTCTAGGATCGATAGGCGTGATTATCGGAGGAATAGTTATTTATTTTACCCAGTGGATGTGGGTTGATACCGTAATCGCTGTGTTAATTGGCTTCTGGGTCTTACCTCGAACTTGGATTTTATTAAAACAAAGTATTAATATTCTGCTTGAAGGAGTTCCTGATGAGATTGATATTGAGTCGTTAAGAAATGATTTATTGAAGCTAGAGGGCGTTGAAGGGATTCATCAGTTGAAAGTCTGGGCTATATCCTCAAAAAATATTCATTTAACTGCTCATTTGGTTGCTCCGAATAGCAATACAGATCAACTCTATCAAAAGGCCTTAGAAGTTCTAAAACATAATCATAATATTACTGAAATTACGTTACAAATAGAAAGTAAGGAATGTAATACATTGGAACAGCATAAACATTAAAGTGCTGCTCTTTCTACATAATGGACAGATGACTAGGCTGATAAACCTTACCATTTTCCTGTATTACACTTCTATTTATCACACGCACTTTAAACACCATCCTGAGACATTTTAAAATTACAAGAATGTAATTTATGAGTCCTCTGGGTGTTAATTCTTTAAAGTTAGAATATCTAACAAGTATTAAATGAGAGTAAATAAACATGCTATTCAAAAATAAATTTTGTACTAAATTACTGTTAATTAGTGCATTCTTTAGTATCGCAAGTTTTAGTTATGCAGATGGCGGCTTGTTATTTCTTGAAAAGAATTTAAAAGCTTCTAAAGTTGAAAATTCTAAACAAAAACAAGTTAAAAATAATGAATCAAATGAATCAAATGAATCAAATGAATCAAATGAATCAAATGAATAGTTGGGTTGCATAAATAAATCAATTAGACTTATTCATTCAGCAATATAATTCCTGAATGAATAAGTTTATAACTAAAACCGGCTTTGTTGCATAAACATTCAAAAGCTGAGTTTTCCCCAATCCATTCAAATTTAAGTGACAACTTGGGTGTGAGGTCTACCTAATTCCGTAAATCTATTCAGAACTGCCACACGCGCATGAACTTCATTGACCTGACTTTGAAAATGTCTTGCCGTCAGCTTATCTCCTAATAATTTGATGCAATGCATCTTGGTTTCCACCAAACTGCGACGGTGATAGCCCGACCATTTTTTCCATAGGGTTCTGCCTAAATGCTTAACCGTTTGAAGTAACTCATTTCGTTCTATTGAACTGATTTTAGAATCTTTCCAGGGCTTGGCATTCTTCCTGGGTGGAATTACGGCACTGTTGCAAATAACCACGAATGGTAAGCTGAAGGGCACTGTTGCAAATAACCACGAATGGTAAGCTGAAGGGCACTGTTGCAAATAGAGATTTGAGTCGATGATGTTCCCTTTAAAAAGTACTTAGAGACCGAAAACCCTGTTGATTAGACACACTTCACCCTGAGGCTGACCATAATAAA
>NZ_BPPH01000046.1:0-11986 GCF_021602765.1 Acinetobacter sp. KAM396 | reverse complement strand
CATGCAAAAGCAGAGTAACTAAGACCCGAACAAGTCCATAACAGTTGTGCTGGCGACAATAGCAAGAGTGAACCACCTGATCCCTTCCCGAACTCAGAAGTGAAACCTCTTAGCGCTGATGGTAGTGTGGGGTTACCCATGTGAGAGTAAGTCATCGCCAGCTCATTATTCAAAACACCCTCAACTAACGTTGGGGGTGTTTTTTTATGCAAAAAAGAAAAGTAGAAAAAGAGAATAAATTGAATAGATTTTCTAATTAAAATCTTTATGTTTTTTCATAAATTTATGTTATATCTAATAAAACGGCATAGAAATTGCTTATCAAAAACTTATGTATTAAGTTTTTGAAAAAATAAATTTAAAAGAGTGGTGAAAATGAAGTTATCGGTTGGATTAAAAGTTGCAAACTCCTTGTCGCTGACACCGCAGTTACAACAAGCCATTCGTTTGCTTCAGCTTTCAAGTTTAGAGCTTGAACAAGAAGTTCAAATTCAGTTGGACAGTAACCCTCTATTAGAAAAAGTCGAAGAACAAAGTAGTTTCGAAAGTTTATCAACTTTAGAAGAGCAAGAACATAATCAAAAAGATTTAACCAAAGAATTAAATGCAGATCATCTGCCTAATGACTTGCCTGTCGATACAGACTGGGATGATGTGTACACTCATTTACCAACGAGTTTGGGCACGGCGGAATATGAAGAGCGAGAGGATAATCGTCAGGGGCATTTGGGTTTAAAAGAGCACATGATGCAACAAATCAATCTGTTGCATTTTTCTCAAGTCGAGCAGCTCATTGCTTACTGTATTGTTGATGCTTTGGATGACAATGGTTTCTTGGATTGTGAAATATCGGAAATCACAGCATCTGTGCAACATTTATTGATCTCAATGGAATACGATGATGAAGTTGAAGACGATGAAGTTTTAGTCGTTTTGAAACATATTCAGCGTTTAGATCCAATTGGAATTGGTTCTCGTAATTTGGCGGAATGCTTATCTATTCAGCTTGAAAGTTTGGCTACAGATGTACCGTATCGGCAGGAAGCACTGCAACTATTGCAGCATTATGAGTTATTAATTTCTAATGATTTAGCCAAGTTGATTAAGCAAACGGGTTTAAGCGCCGATCAGCTTCAGCATGCAGTGGCTTTATTAAAAACGTTGAAAGCGCATCCTGGTACTGCATTTGAAGATCAGGAGTCAGACTATCAAATTCCCGATGTGGTGGTCAGTAAAAAGCAGGACCATTGGCAGGTGCAGCTGAATCCTGATGTTGTACCGAAGCTTAGAATCAATTCATTTTATGCCAATATGATTAAACGCGCAGATCAAAGCGAAGAAAATCAATATTTGCGCAATCATATGTTGGATGCAAAAAACTTTATTAAAAGTGTCGATGAGCGTCATAAAACTTTATTAAAAGTCGCGACCTGTATTGTGCAGCATCAACGTGAATTTTTAGAAATTGGTGCTGAAGGAATGAAGCCTCTGATTTTGCGTGATGTCGCCGATGAGGTGGAGTTGCATGAATCTACAGTTTCACGGGTGACGACCAATAAATATATGTTAACTCCGCGCGGTTTATTTGAATTGAAATATTTCTTTTCAAGTCATGTCGGAACTAGTTCGGGTGGAGAAGCATCTTCAACTGCGATTCGAGCCAAGATTAAAAAGTTAATTGCAGATGAAAATCCACGTAAACCTTTGTCAGATAACACAATTGCTAATCTTCTTAAGGAAGAAGGAATTGATGTCGCACGTAGAACGGTTGCGAAATATCGTGAGTCATTAAATATTCCGTCATCTTCTGAGCGAAAAGTCTTGATCTAATTTTTAAAATCGGTCTATTCTAAGGATTCATTATGACCAAATAATGAATCTTTTTTTGAAGGAATAGTTAGACATGATTTAAAGTGACCTCAGCAGTGTTCTGTTATTTGACAATCAATCATGTGAACTATGCCTTCCTAATCCTAATGAAGGTGAGGGATAGAATTATGCAAATAACAATTCGTGGACATCACTTAGCTATCACCCCTGCAATTGAAGAAAATATTCGACTTAAATTTGCACAAATGACCAAACATCTCGATCAGGTCAATAGTATGCAGGTGAAACTAAGTAAAGATCATCAAATCGATAAACATTCTAAAAAAGGCAGCGCCAATCATATTGCAGAAGCGATTATTCGTTTACCAGGTACGGAGCTTTTTGCGCAGGCCAGTGCTGATGGTATGTATACTTCAATTAAGATGATGACAGAAAAATTAAAACGTCAGTTAGAAAAACATCGGAAGATGCAGCTGGATTATCAGCCTTTAGCCATCTAGTCAAAATATGATTTAAAAAAGAGGTTTTGGATAAACCTCTTTTTTTATTGCGATAATGTATAGGATTAATGAATTATTGTTTCTATTTATAGTAAAATGACAGGTTTTTACACCGTTGGTCCTATAAGAGGTCTTTGTGATGAATAGTGAACAGCTCACTGAAATTTTAAAAGCTGCTTTTCCAGAGGCTGAAGTTGCTGTAAGTGGGCAAGGCGGCAAGTTTGATCTTCGTATTGTAGATAATCAGTTTGAAGGTAAGCGTCCTGTTGCTCGTCAACAAGCAGTGTATGCACCATTGAATAGCTATATTGCCAGCGGTGAAGTTCATGCGGTCACAATTCGTGCAATGACACAAGAAGAATGGCGTAAAGCAAGCTTATTTGGAGCTTAATAATTTAATGGATAAATTTTTAATTCAGGGCGGTAATAAGCTCGAAGGTGAAGTGCGCATTTCTGGTGCAAAAAATGCAGCCTTGCCACTTCTTGCTGCAATGATTCTTGCAGAAACACCAATAACATTGAAAAATGTTCCAAATTTAAAAGATGTAAATACCTTGGTGAAGTTAATCGCAGGCTTGGGCATTAAAATGTCTTATGAAGGCGATACTGTCATTGCGGATACCTCAACATTGGACAACCAATTTGCACCTTATGAATTAGTCAAAACCATGCGTGCTTCTATTTTGGTGCTGGGCCCATTAGTCGCGCGCTATGGTAGTGCAAAAGTATCTTTGCCAGGTGGTTGTGCAATTGGCTCACGTCCTGTCGATCAGCATCTTAAAGCACTTGAAGCTTTAGGCGCAGAAATTGAAGTTGAGAATGGTTATGTGAATGCCAAAGTCAATGGTCGCCTTAAAGGTGGCGAAGTGGTCTTTGATATGGTCACTGTTGGCGGTACAGAAAATATTCTCATGGCTGCGGTATTGGCAGATGGTGTGACCACTATTCGTAATGCTGCACGTGAACCTGAAATTACTGATCTTGCGCAAATGCTTATTAAAATGGGCGCTAAAATTGAAGGTTTAGACACCGATACTTTAGTGGTCACAGGCGTTGAACACTTACATGGTTGTGAGTATTCAGTGGTTGCTGACCGTATCGAAACGGGTTCTTATTTGGCTGCAGCTGCAATTACGGGCGGTAAAATCAGAACCACACATACCGATCCTGCCTTGCTAGAATCTGTGTTGGATAAGTTTGAAGAAATGGGTGCTGAAGTCACACGTGGCGATGATTGGATTGAACTAGATATGATGGGCAAGCGCCCTAAAGCCGTGAGCTTCAGAACCTTACCACATCCTGAATTTCCAACAGATATGCAAGCACAGTTAATGGCAGTGAATGCGATTGGACGCGGTTTTGCCACGATTTCGGAAACTATTTTTGAAAACCGTTTTATGCATGTCCCTGAGTTGTCACGTATGGGTGCCAATATTCAGGTAGAGGGCAATGATGCGGTTGTGACGGGAGTAGAAAAACTTTCTGCTGCGCCTGTTATGGCAACTGATTTACGTGCCTCATTCTCGTTGGTGTTAGCAGCATTGGCGGCAGAAGGCGAAACATTGATTGACCGTATTTATCATATTGATCGCGGTTATGAAAATGTAGAACAAAAGTTACAAGGTTTAGGCGCCCAAATTAAGCGAGTAAATTGATGAATGACATGAGAAACGATGATCCAAATTTTGACGTCATGGGCAATTTTGATCATGGTTTAACTTTGGCATTAAGTAAGGGGCGAATTTTAAAAGAAACTTTGCCTTTATTGGAAACTGCGGGAATTAATTTACTGGAAGATCCAGATAAATCACGTAAGTTAATTTTCCCAACCACACATAAACAAGTGCGTATTTTAATTTTACGTGCCTCTGATGTGCCAACTTATGTTGAAAATGGTGCGGCAGATATTGGGGTAGCGGGTAAAGATGTGTTGATGGAGCATGGTGCTCAAAATGTATATGAGCCGCTGGATCTGAAAATTGCCAATTGTAAATTGATGACTGCGGGCAAGGTTGGTATGCAGCGTCCGAAAGGTCGTTTAAAAATTGCGACCAAATATGTGAACCTGACCCGTCAATACTATGCTAGCCTGGGTGAGCAGGTCGATGTGATCAAGCTTTACGGTTCGATGGAACTGGCACCGCTGGTCGGTCTGGGGGATTATATTGTCGATGTGGTCGATACCGGGAATACGTTACGTGCCAATGGTTTAGAACCACTGGAAGAAATCTGTAAAGTGTCTTCCCGTTTAATCGTTAACAAAGCCAGCTTTAAGCGTAAACAGGCGTTGTTAAATCCGATTATTGCCCAGCTAGAACAGGCTGTGGCTGATCGTGAACAGGCCAAACAGGCGTAAGTTGTTCAAATAAAAGACCGCTCTTGAGAGCGGTTTTTTTATGGCAGTCTATGAGAACAGTCCTGTTAATACTTTTCTTCAATTTGAGCAAAAGTAATTTTCCATAAAAGTCCGTGGCCCAATGCGCGATTGATACCCACAAAAGCCTTGAAAACAGGTAAACTAATCTTTTCCATATCAACCTTGTGGGTAAATTGATGCGACGTTTATCGACTCAAGATCAGAACTTCAAGCAGGTGTTTGCTGACTTGTTGGCTTTTGAAACAGTGAGTGATCCAGAACTGTTAAAAACCGTAGACCAAATCATTGCTGATGTCCGTCAGCATGGTGATGCTCATGTTCTTAAATTAACTCAGCAGTTCGATCGACATCCCGCGCATCAATTTTCAGATCTAGAACTGACCCAAGAACAGCTTAAAGCTGCCTTTGACACATTAAACCCTGAAGTGCGTGAGGCATTAGAGCTGGCTGCAGCACGTATCCGTGAATTCCACCAGGCACAAAAGCAGGATGGCTGGACCTATGTCGATGCCTTGGGCAATACCTTAGGGCAGAAAGTCACACCACTGGACCGCGTGGGTATTTACGTACCGGGTGGTCTGGCATCTTATCCATCTTCAGTACTCATGAATGCTGTACCTGCGCATGTGGCGGGTGTGCCTGAAATTATCATGGTGGTTCCGGCGCCGAATGGTGAGTTGAATCCACTGGTGCTGGCGGCGGCCTATTTAGCGGGCGTGACACGTCTGTTTACCATTGGTGGTGCACAAGCGGTCGCGGCGCTGGCCTATGGTACAGAAACCATTCCACGTGTAGACAAAATTACCGGTCCAGGTAACCGTTTTGTCGCAGTAGCAAAACGTGCGGTATTTGGTCAAGTCGGTATTGATATGATCGCCGGACCATCAGAAATTCTGGTCTATGCCGAAGGTGAGAATAATGCAGAGTGGCTGGCGATGGATTTATTGTCGCAAGCCGAGCACGATACCGTCGCGCAAGCAGTATTCATTACACCAGATGAAGAATTATTGAATGCTGTTGATGGCTGGATTGAAAAGCACCTAGAAGCATTGCCAAAAGAAGAGATTGCTCGTACCTCGATTGAAAACCGTGGTGCATTGGTATTGGTGAAGGACCGTCAGGAAGCGATTGAGTTAATTAATCAGGTGGCACCTGAACACTTGGAATTATGCATGGATGATCCGCAAGTGATGGCAGAAGATATTCGTCATGCCGGAGCAATCTTTATGGGGCGTTATACCCCTGAAGCGATTGGGGATTACTGCGCTGGTCCAAACCACGTGCTGCCAACTTCAGGTACTGCACGTTTCTCCTCACCACTGGGTGTGTATGATTTCCAGAAGCGTTCTAGCCTGATCATGTGTTCGCAAGAAGGGGTAAAAACTCTGGCCAAAACTGCGGATGTATTGGCACAGCAAGAGAACCTGGATGCGCATGCGAGATCAGCACGTTATCGTTATCAGTAATTAATTAAAAAACTCTCTTTAAAGCTCCTTCTCTCTTTGAGCAAGAAGTATGACTTCGTAAAAGGATGAGGGCTGCAATCTTTAATTCAGTTTGGCATGGTTTAAAACCTCACCCCAACCTTCTCCTGAAAAGAGAAGGCTTACGCGAAAGTAAGTTGAGTGCATGAACGAGAATATAAAATGAATATCACAGCAGAAAAAATGCGTTTTTGGAGCCCTGAAGTACGTGAGCTAGAACCTTATGTACCGGGTGAGCAGCCAAAAATCCAAAATTTATTAAAATTGAACACCAATGAAAACCCGTATCCACCTTCACCTAAAGTGGTGGGAGCGGTGCAAAAGGTTTTAGAAAATTCAGCTGATGCACTGCGTTTATATCCAGACCCAGATGCGTCTGAACTTAAGCAAGCCATTGCGAAACAGCAAAATGTAGCGGTGGAAAATGTCTTTGTTGGCAACGGTTCAGATGAAGTTCTTGCACATATTTTTAAGGCTTTTTTTGTTCAGGAACAGCCACTACTGTATCCAGATATTACTTATAGTTTTTACCCTGTATATAGTCAATTTTTTGGGGTGAAAACTAAAATTTTGCCTTTAAATGATGATTTTGAAATTGTAGTTAATGACTATAAGCAAGCCAATGGCGGCATTATCATCACCAATCCGAATGCACCGACCAGTATTGCTTTAGGTTTAAGCGCTATTGAAGAAATTTTAAAGGCCAATCCAAATTCAGTGGTGGTGATTGATGAGGCCTATGTCGATTTTGGTGCAGCGTCTGCAGTGAAATTGGTGGAAAAGTACGAGAATTTGGTGGTGTGTCAAACCACCTCTAAATCACGTTCTTTGGCAGGTTTACGTGTTGGTTTTGCGATTGCACAACCACATTTAATTGCCGCATTGGAAGCCGTAAAAAATAGTTTTAACTCCTATCCAATGGATCGTTTTGCCATTGCAGCCGCGGTGGCATCTTTTCAAGATCAGGCGTATTTTGAAGCGCAATGCCAAAAAGTTATTGCTAGCCGTGAGAAATTGGTGACGGATTTAATCACCTTGGGCTTTAAGGTATTGCCATCACACGCTAACTTTATTTTTACATCACATCCTCAACGGGATGCAGGTGAATTAGCTACAGCATTACGTGAACGCGGTATTATTGTGCGTTATTTTAATAAACCACGTATCAATCAATATTTGCGCATTACAATTGGTACGGATGAGCAAAATCAACGCTTAGTCGATACTTTAAAACACGATATTTTGGCCTAATAATCAAAATATAATAGCAGCGAGTGAAGTTTCGAACTCACTCGCTTTTTTTATTTTTACTGCATGCTATTGCGCAGGTTTATACCAGCGATTCAATAAATCCAACATGGCTGAAACTTTGTCAAAACATTCTTGATATTCTGCTTCACATACAGATGCAATCGTGACTCCGCCACCTGCCCATAATGAAACATCTTGCTGATATTTTTGAATAGAACGGATCAAAATATTCCAGGAACCCGTTCCATCTGCATCAAAATAACCCATAGAGCCGCAATAGGCGCCACGTGCTGCACCTTCTAGTTCATCTATAATTTGCATGGCACGAATTTTTGGTGCACCTGTAATTGAGCCACCTGGCAAGGCAGACATCAATACAGCAAAAGGATTCATTTCTGCTTTTAGTGTTGCAGTAACTTCACTGACCATGTGATGCACTTGGTTAAAAGACTCAATATTGAATAACTTTGGCGTTTTGACGCTGCCAGTTTCGGCATAAACACTTAAATCATTACGTAATAAATCTACAATCATCACATTTTCGGCCTGATCTTTTTCAGATTCGCTTAATTGTTGTTTCGATTGTCGGTCTAATTCAGGATCATCATAGCGTGGCATCGTGCCTTTAATTGGTTTTGTGGTAATTTTTCGATTTTCCTCAAAATTAATAAAGAGTTCGGGCGAACAACTTAAAATTTCAAAATCACCAATACGTAAATAACCTGCATAAGGTGCATTGGTCAGTTGCCAAAACTGAGCAGCAGTTGCTAAAAGTGGACCTTGAGCCTCAGCGCTAAACTCTTGCGTAAGATTAATTTGATAACAATCTCCTGCCACTATATAGTCTTGAACACGCTGAAAGGCACGTTGGTAATCTGTGAAATTCCAGCGTGCTTGACACTTTTGGCTTAATTCAAACTGTTCAACTACGGCTGATTGGGTATATAAATTAAAGATAAAATCAAAAGTTTGTGTTGCATTGTCGTCTGAACTATAAAAATACCAGCCATCTGGTTCTTGCTGTAAATAGCTTTTAAATTGACCTAAAAAAGCACTTGGCTGGGCGCGGGATTGCATATTGATGTGTTGCTGTGCTGCTGCATCATACGAAATAAAACCCATTAAACTGCAAAATGGGGCAGTGTTTGTATCATTTGAAGCGCCGAGATGAGCTGTTAAATCTAATTGAGTTGAACTTAATTCGTATTGATTCAATGCTGTTTTTTGAAAGTAAAAATGTTGATGGTTTTGTTCCACACAATAGCGTTCAGCCAAAAATGCAATACGTGCCTTTCCATTATTTTGCAAATAAATACAATGTGAAAGTGCTGCCAAAGCTTGCAGAATTTTTGCAGCCTCGCATTCAGATTCACAGAATAATTTTTTAAAATGATTAGGATAGGACATAAAGTGTAAACAGCTGAGAGATTTAAAAAGGCTATTTTACATGATTACAGCACATAAAAAGTAAATAACCGTTTGTCGGTAAGATGTGGATTGCGACCAACAGCAGTTGAACAAAAAATAACTCAGATATACCTTTGTACGTGCAAACCGGCTGCTCAAGGAATGTGTGTCAGTGTTGTCCTCATCAAATAAAAAAACAATCATTGGCACTGAGTGGTAAAACCAAAAAAATAATACTCTCGGGAGAGTAACAAGATGAAAAAAATTTACTAAACTAGGACTTACGCATTGACGGATTCAAAAAAGGAGGTCGTTCAAAATTCTGTGTCAGTAAATTTGACTAGATTTTAATTATATCATCTAATCGACCTTCAAAGTAAATGGATAATTGAGTAATCGTTTGTCCCCATTCCTGAATAGGCATTGTCCATTTTTCTGATGTCTGTTGAATACCAATATACAGTAATTTCATCAGACTATCCTCATTGAGGAAAGCTCCTTTGGTTTTGGTTAGTTTGCGGAATTGACGATGTACGGCTTCAACGGCATTGGTGGTGTAAATCGGCTTCCTAATCGCTTTAGGGTATTTGAAATAGGCGGATAGTAGATGCCATTTGGTACGCCATGACTGAATGACCACACCATATTTTTCGCCCCATTTTTCTTCTAGCTCATCCAGTGCTACTTCTGCCGCCCCTTTGGTATCAGCACGGTAAATTGGCTTTAAATCAGCCATAAATGCCTTCTGATCTTTACTGGCAACATAGCGTAAAGAATTACGAATTTGATGAACGATACACAGTTGTATTTCTGTTTGAGGGTAAATCGCTGCTATGGCTTCGGGGAAACCTTTTAGTCCTGAGAAGCGCTGCTTCGCAAGGCAGGCAATCAGAATATCCTGAACACCACGATTTTGTAGGTCTGTCAGTACACTAAGCCAATGGTTCGCCCCTTCGCTTTCCGATAAATACAAGCCGAGTAGTTCCTTCTTACCTTCAACATTTAAAGCTAAAATGGTATAGATCGCTTTGCTCACATAAACACCTTTATCCTTCACTTTGTAATGTATGGCATCTGACCAAACAAAGGGATAAATTGTATCGATTGGGCGTTGTTTCCATGCTTGTAACTGAGGGAGGAGCTTATCTGTAATATTGGTGATAGCACCATCTGAAATCTCCAATCCATACATATCAGCAACATGCTTTTGAATATCACGATAGCTCATACCAAGTGCATAGAGTGATATGATTTTATTGTCAATTTCTTCTGATAATTTGGTCTGGTTCTTTTTAACTAACTGTGGCTCAAATTCACCATTTCGATCTCTAGGGGTTTCATGCTCAAATGAACCTGATGTAGATTTTACGGTCTTGCGAGTATAGCCATTGCGGCGATTACCTTGTTTCGGATTCGCTTCAATGTAATTCTCGATTTCTGCTTCAAGAGCAGCTTCGGTCAGTTGTTTAATTAAAGGGGTGAGTATGCCATTTTCTCCAGTCAGTGCTTGTCCTGACTGGAGTTGTTTTAAGGCTGTTTCAAAATCAAATGTAGTTGCCATAATACATCATTCCTGTTTTTAACAGTTTAAGGAAATGACACAGTTTTTTGAACACTACCACTGTTTTTGTCTCAACTCTTCCATTTGGTAGTTGATATTTAATATCCATAATTCCTTTGGAAACTTGAGTTGGATTACCAATTACTTTCCCTCCACTACTATTAAGGACTTCATAGAAATTATCAGAATTATGTCCACCTGAAATTACTTTCTGGTTTTTACGCCCTGCAACTTCGCCACTGATTAAATGTTTTCCTATACAAAAAAAGCCCCGAGTCAAAACCCAAGGCTACAACAGAATTTAATTTTTATTTATTCTGATTTTTAATCCTAACTCGCTCTTTCCATAACTCTTTAGGAATCTGTGAATAATCTCTATCTAACTCTTCCTCAGATAAATCACTAATCCCCCTCATACTCAAACTTGGCCAGTGATCTTCTTCTGGAATATACGCAAACTCAATATTAAATTTACCTGTATCACTTAACGTAACTTTAAAGTTTGTCCACTTTTCTTTAAAAATATCTAATGATCTTAACTCAGACATTAAAATGATTATTTTTTGTCCTATTTCATGTGGTATTTCATCCATATCAAACCAACCAATTTGATTTTTTTTTGTAACCCATTCAAAACTATAGGAATTAAACTCTGGATAAATATAGCCCTCACAAATAATAGTTTCAGCATCTTCCATCATTATTGACCATAGCAGTTCACCAATTTTTTGATAAATTTCTTGATCTCTCATACACTATTTTCCTGTTGCAGTATTTTTTAAAGTTAAAGTTCTAGGCTTTCCAGAATCAACACTTTGAGTAATGATAAAGCTGTCAGGGCGTTTACTATTACCTGAATACACTGGTTGAATATTCACTTTAACTGACTTATTACCCTCTAATGCTTTTTTCCAATCAGTTTCTAATTTATACCATTCACCACCAGAACCGTTAAAGGCTTTATCCATCGGAACAATATTAATTCCCTCGCCTGGCCCTTTAAACATAGATGCAATTAAGTGACCACCATGATCATCAGGCTTTCTGTCTGTGCGACCTGAAACTTTCTGTTGATACCTGTTTCGATCATTTGCTTCTAGCTTCAAATCTGCCTGAACTGAACTCACACGCCCATTGGCATCTGTTTTATAAGTATAACCATTTTCAAATTTGTATGTCGTGTTCGCTTCTGGTTTATTCGCTAATTTATTCCAATCACCTTTTGAACCAGCTTTTAGTTCAACAATATTTCCTGTAGATTTTGAAGTGATGCCATTCACTTGAACATTCAGATTTGGATCAAAATCAGCTTTAAGCCCTAATACAATTTTTCCACCTTTCTTCGCTACCGAAACTGCACCACCACTCAATAGACCTGATAAACTATGGCTCTAGACTAGCAGAATAGATATGTTAGTCTAGAATCATGATAGAAAACAGTAAATTAAGTCACTATAAGATTAAAAAAATTATTCAGTGCTTTTGCATTGATATTCCTGCTTCTAAAACAGCCTTATTGCTTAACTTGAACCGTAATACCATCAACTATTGGTACATGCTTTTTAGAGAAGCAATC
>NZ_BPPH01000045.1:0-13353 GCF_021602765.1 Acinetobacter sp. KAM396 | reverse complement strand
CTGAAAAGGTTGCCGACACATAAAGTGACTCAGATTGAAGAATTGCTACCACACCGCTGGAAACCTGAACCGAATTAAAAAATAGGCATGGGGTTCAGCGGACGCTTACGATATTCGTGGCACGATTGCTTATGTAAATGATCATCAGGAAACTATCCGTTTAGTCGAGCAAGGTAAGATTAATCTAGAACCTTTTATTACCCAACGTATTGCATTAGATGATCTTGTTTCTAAAGGCTTTGAAACGTTGATTCATAATAATGAATCGGCTGTAAAAATTATTGTTCATCCATAGTAAAGCCTAATTTGAATAAGCTAGAAATAAACTCTATGTAGCTATTTCTAATATCTTTATAGATAGGGAATGAGTCTGTACGTACAGATCCATTCTCAAATTTACAGTGTTGAGTGCCAGTATGATTTTGATCATACAGTCTAGTAAAGATAGAAAATAAGTTTTTAAATAAACCATAGGGATATAGACTAAATTTTGCCAGGAGAGTGGTGGCAGTCTACCACTAACTAATTGAAAGGTATCTACAAAATCATTGGCTATTCACTAAGTTTAGTTTTCTGTTTGGTATAAAATATTATGCTGAGTTTTGATAGCTACGATTTTTGTTTGGCTTTTTGACGTAAGACATACAAATATAAGCTTTCAACTTTTTCACGTGCCAATGGTGTGGTACGTAAAAACCGTAATGATGACTTAACACTTGGATCTATACAAAAACATCTAATTTCAATTTTACGACTTAAGCCATCAAAGCCACATCAGAAATAATGAACAAAATGACAGGTGTTATTTATTTAACATAATATAGATTATACGCAATTATTATTTTTGTAACTCCAAAATAGAAATGTCCGGTTTCTCCAAAGTAAAAATGTCCGCTTTTAGAATATACACTTCTGCAATTTGCTTAGCTAACGTTTTGATATATTGGTGTCTATGTCGGATAAAGAACTTAAACGATTGTCGGTCTTGCAGGAAATCTGCGATCAACGCATAACCCAATCTTAGACTCCTCAGCTACTTCATATCTCAGAACGTCAGATGAGACGCTTATAGCAGAAATATAAAGCTCAAATTTAGTGCATGAAAAGCTCACACCTTTCATAGTTTTGATATCTCAGTAGAAACACTAGGTTCTTGGATGATTGCAGCCGATTTATCGACTCCTCGCTCCAAGCGCCTGAATCCGCCCATAAATAGGATTACTTCGAGCTGACGCAGATAAATAGCTCATATCTGACTGGTTTGAAGGACGGGCTGCTAATTGCTGTTTATTGGTGAGTATCAATGATGCCACTGGCAAGCTGGTATATCTGCAATTTTATGTTGATCTATAGCTAAATTCTAAAAATACTAGCACAAAAAAATATCTGTAAAACCTAATTTTCTATGGTTTTAGGTGTGATGATAAATTAAATATTCAGTTATAAATATCTTTGATACCAAACTCGTAGAGTTTCAGGAGTGCAACTAATTTTAGGCACAATCGCAGTGATCGCAGCCCAATTCGATGGATAATCTTTTCACATTCAATCAATAATTGAACCGCTCTATCTCTGATTTCAGCGGGTGTATTTAGGTTTTTCATCGGATCACTACGCTTCGCTACAACTTGCGAAGCAACGCTTCTCATCTCAGAAAATTTTGTCTCCGACAAACCTGGTACCGGGTTATAATAATGGCCACCCAAAATACGATTGATCTATTATGACCACCTCCAATGACCCTTTACATGGCAAAAAACTTGCTGACATTTTGGATGAATTATTGGATTACTACGGTGGCTTTGAAGGTTTAAGTCGTAAAATTGAAATTAGATGTTTTTGCATAGATCCAAGTGTTAAATCATCATTGCGATTCTTGCGTACCACACCCTGGGCACGTGAAAAAGTAGAAAGCTTATATTTGTATGTGTTACGTCAAAAAGCAAAACAGAAACCCTAGCCTTAGGCAACACCCTATAGATAAAAGTGAATCTTTGACATAGTTTTGTATGCAAATTAACCATCTATATTTCTTCTTTCAACATTTGCTGTGTTATGGCGTAAACTAGCTCTGCAAGTTGGAATGTTATTCGTCATGAAAATTCAGGTGAATACCCTTGGTTTTATCCCAAGCACTTGTTTTTAATTCTTTTAATTTTGTATGTCGTTAAATTTAAGTTTAGTCATCAAGGTAATATCGTATGCTCAAGTGGTTCGAGAAACTTATAGATCCTTATCCAAATAAAGGTTTGACCGAACCCTTGCCAACCACTTTTTTTGCCTTTGTTTGGCAAGCAACTTCAGGTGTGCGCCCATATTTATTGTTATTGGTTGCATGTACTGCAGGCGCTGCCAGCTTTGAAGCTTTGTTATATGCAAAAATTGGCGATTTAGTCACATGGCTTAGTCAAAGTAAGCCAGACACTTTCCTTGCCCAACATCAACAGAACCTTACTTTGCTGTTTTGTATTTTATTGGCGAATATCTTTTTTGCCAGTGCGCAGTCGATAGTGAAGCATCAGATACTATACAGCGGTTTTCCAATGCGCTTGCGTTGGCGTTTCCATAATTTAATGCTGCAACAAAGCCTAGATTTTTTTCATAACGATTTTGCAGGACGACTGTCTGCCAAAGTTATGCAAACCGCTTTAGCCGTACGGGAGTTTTGGGTCATTTTGGGCGATATGCTTGCCTATGTATTCATTTACTTTATTACAATTAGTCTGGTGTTGGGCGCAATTTCTCCAATACTCATTTTGCCATTATTGCTATGGCTGGCTTTATTTATTCTTGCCGCAGTTTATTTTGTTCCACGTTTGAGCAAAGTATCTAATGAACAAGCCGATGCACGTGCGGTGATGACAGGACGTGTGACGGATGCTTATACCAATATTCAAACCGTAAAATTATTTGCGCATGCAGGTCGTGAAAGCCAATACGCCAAAGCATCAATGCAAGAATTTATGGTGACAGTTTATAAACAAATGCGTTTGGGCGCTCAATATGAAATCAGCATTAATTTACTGAGTGTGGTGCTATATGTCGGTGTTTTAGGTACTGCTATTTGGCTTTGGCTCAATGGTCGTGCTGAATTAGGTATTATTGCTGCCACCACAGCCATGATTCTCAAATTGAATAGTATTGCCGAGTTTATGATGTGGCAGACCTCTGCCCTGTTTGAAAATGTCGGCACCATTCAAGACGGTATGAAAACTCTTGGACGTCCAATTGCGATACAAGATAAAGCCGATGCGAAGCCATTACAAGTTACTCAAGGCGAAATTCAGTTTAAAGATGTAAGTTTTGCTTATAACAGTAAAAACGTGATTGACCAGTTTAATCTGCATATTGGTGCAGGCGAAAAAATTGGTATTGTGGGACGCTCAGGTGCAGGTAAATCGACCTTAATTCAATTGCTCTTGCATTTTTATGAACTCAAACACGGCTCAATTATGATTGATGGGCAAAATATTGAAGATGTGACCCAAGACAGTTTGCGTAAAAACATTGCACTTGTGACTCAAGATACTTCACTATTACATCGTACTGTGGCTGAAAATATTAAATATGGGCGACCTGACGCCACTGATGCAGAAATGTTTGAAGCAGTACGCAAAGCTAAAGCCGAGGAATTTATTCCACAATTGACCGATTTACGTGGCAAAAAAGGCTATGAAGCCTACGTGGGAGAACGGGGTGTTAAACTTTCAGGCGGACAACGTCAACGTATTGCCATTGCCCGTGTTTTCTTAAAAGATGCGCCTATTTTAATTTTAGATGAAGCCACCAGCGCGCTTGACTCTGAAGTTGAAGCGGCAATTCAATCGAGCCTTGATGAACTGATGCAAGGTAAAACTGTAATCGCGATTGCACACCGATTATCCACCATTGCACAAATGGATCGTTTAATTGTGCTTGATCAAGGACGTATTGCAGAACAAGGTACGCATGATGAACTAGTTGCGATGAACGGAATTTATGCACAACTTTGGCAGCGTCAAACAGGTGGTTTTTTAGTCGAACAAGATAAAATTGTAAAACCATCAACAGATAAAGATTAAGATATCCAGCAATCTTGCTGTTACTCAGGCTTTGATGAGATGCAGATTTATCGCATGTAGTCAAAGCCTGTTTTGTCTAACAATTTTCATAGAATATCTTTAATTTTCATGCCAAGATGCAATATGTCATCTACATTGTGATGCAGTTGTTTGGCAAGCTAAGCTAAAAATAGATGACAGTCGCTAAGGTAAATTAAAATAAAATTAGCAAATGCAATGGAACATGCATGAAAACAATATCAGCACGTCAGGAACAAGGTGTTCCAGGGGTCTATGGCTTATTGGTTTTAGATGTTGTATCCCGTTGGGGCTATAACGCAGATACCTTATTTTCACCATTTCAACTCAATAGCGAAATGTTGGCAGACCCAGAATTTCGGATTCCTACACCTCTTGCCAATGAATTGGTCAAACACGCTTTAAAACTCACAGGTGAATCGACGCTCGGTTATCATCTTGGTACGCAAATGCGTATTTCAATTCATGGCTTTATAGGCTATGCTATTATGACTGCGCATGAAATTAGTGATGCACTGATTTTAGCCAATCGTTTTATTCAACTGCGTATGCCCTTTTTACAGTTGTTTTTCTCGACTTTTGGTGAAAAATCCAATCTGCAATTGCAGTGCGACATTCACATGGAACCTTTACGCACAGAAATCGCAATTGCTTTAATCATTGGCATGATTACCATGAGTAAAGCCATGACAGGTACCCAACACTTTACGGGCGAAGTCGATTTTGACTTTCCTAAACCTGCAGGTTTTGAGCAATATTTTACTAAATTCCCTGATCATCAATTTCGTTTTGATCAGCCTTATTTAGGTTTAAGTTTTGACAAGCAATATCTGGGCTTAAAAATGATTAATGCCGATCCTATTGCCAGTCAAATTGCGATTAATCAATGTGAAGCCGAACTTTCAGCTCTAGGTGAACGTCGTCGCATTTCTATGCGTGTGCGTGATATTTTAACCCACGCAGAACAGCATTATTTAAGCATTGAAAATGTTGCCGTTCATCTACACATGTCAGACCGCACACTTAAACGCCATCTGGCTGCAGAAGGGACTTCATTTTCAAACTTGGTTGATGAAGTCCGTTATAGGCATGCAACTTCCCTGCTTTCCCGTACGGACTTCACGCTTGAACAAATTGCCGATGAATTGGGTTATAGCGATGTAGCTAATTTTAGTCGTGCTTTTAAACGCTGGAGTGGGCGTAGTCCGAGCAATTGGCGTAAAGATCCGTATTTATAAACTTTTGTTTTTGGCAAAAAACATGTATAAAACATGGCAAAAAGGTTCGATACAATTTAAGGAGTTATCTAATGAATCACCCAGCGGAATTAAAATATGCAAGAACACATGAATGGGTGCGTATTGAAGGTGATTTGGTCGTCACGGGTATTTCAGACCACGCACAAGATGCTTTAGGTGATTTAGTCTATGTAGAAGCGCCTGAAGTTGGTCAAAAAGTCATTGCGGGTGAACAAGCTGGTGTCGTTGAGTCTGTTAAAACAGCTTCAGATATTCACGCACCTGTTTCAGGTGAAGTCGTTGAAGTAAATAGCAATTTAGATGATGACCCTGACTTTGTAAATGATGAACCATATGGCAAAGGCTGGATTTATAAAATCAAACCAGACAATATTGCAGATGTAGAACAACTTTTATCGAGTGCGGAATATGAATCTGGTTTATAAGCCTAAAAATTTGCAGCTTTGAATCGCTCAAATTCAAAGAAATCAGCTTCGGCTGATTTTTTTGTATTCTAATTTGTAAAATAAATTAAATTATCTTTAGTTGATAAAAATGAAAAAAACAGAATCAAAACCTCATTTTCCCCATAATTTTATTAAAAAACTACACTTTTCACATAAATGGTTTATTATTTTTGTATGATCTTGGTGGTGTGATAACTTGCAATAACAAAGCATCTGTATAACAAAGTACACATTTCACGCTGCTTCACACACCATATATAGGTTTAAGTTATGCCTGCTATAAATACTGAACATTTATGGAATAAGTCATTTATTTTCTGCTTATTGAATAACTTGTTCTTATTCATATTTTATTTTGCGCAAACGACAATTTTGCCTATTTATATTGTGAATGAATTGGGCGGTAACCTGTCCTAAGCAGGCTTAGCCATGACTTTGTTTATGTTATCTGCAATCGCGATTCGTCCTTTTTGCGGGCTGATTATTGAAAAATTTGGTGTAAAGAAAACCTTATACGTATCTGAAATCATGTTTTGTCTGTGTAGCGTGGCATACATTTTTGTAGATAGTTTAGTGTTTTTACTCGTACTGCGTTTTTTACATGGGATTTGGTTCAGCATTGTTACCACAGTTACCGTTCCTATTGCTAATAACTTTATTCCAGACAGTCGAAAAGGTGAAGGTATGGGCTATTTTTTGATGTCGGTAAATTTAGGGATCGTATTAGGACCTTTAGTTGGTTTAGGTTTGATTCAAACCATTTCCTATTCAGCTATTTAACTTTATTGTCTTTAAGTGTTTGGGTGGGTTTTGCTTTTTGTTTGATGATTCCGCTTGTGGCACAAGCGAATAAAGTAAAAGTGGCATCGACACCAAAACGTAAATTGGGACTATATGATTTTGTAGAGAAAAAAGCTCTGCCAGTTTCACTGATGGCGATGATGGTGTCTTTTGCGTATGCCAGCATTATGTCGTTTATTTCAACTTTTGCAGAATCACGCCACATGCTGTCTTATGCTAGTTTGTTCTTTGTGGTATTTGCAATTTCTATGATGAGTTTGCGCCCTATTACAGGAAAAATTTATGATCGTCGTGGTCCGAGCGTGGTGATTTATCCTGCAATTGCATTATTTGCTTTAGGATTAATTGTCTTGAGCCAAGTACAAAGTGTGATCGGCTTTATGTTTGCAGCAGTATTGATTGGTATCGGTTTTGGTTCAGCACAGCCATGTTTGCAAACCATTTCCATTCAACGGTCACCAAAAGACCGTATTGCACTTGCTACTTCAACTTATTTCTGTTGTTATGACATTGGAATTGCCATGGGTGCTTTAGTTTTAGGTTATGTCATTGCAGGTTATGACTATACAGTGGCGTATGTACTGTGTGCTGTTTTGACATTGATCAGTTTAGTTTTCTATAAATTTGTTGTGGCTAAACAACCCCATTCAGACATTCAAGCTTAGATTTAACACCCGATTCAAGAAGATTAGATTTTTCAATACGGCCCCCCAAAAAAACCTGAAATTTAAGGTTTTTTGGGTTTCTGGAGTTTTCTTTTTATGCAGTTTTAGCCAAAATCTGACGATTTAAGCTTTCAGCTACCTCAATGAGCAGTTGCTCAGTCTTATACCAACTCAAGCAGCCATCAGTTACAGATTGACCATAGGTCATATCGCAAGAAATCTTTTGATTCCCATCGACCAAATGACTTTCTAACATGATGCCACGGACTTGCGTCTGTTCACGTTCTGCCACAATGGTACGCAAGACTTGCGGTTGTTGTTGTGGATCTTTATGGCTATTGCCATGACTACAGTCAATAATGAATGCAGGCAACTGCCCTTTGGCTTTTTGCTGAATTTTCTCAATTTCTGCCAAATGATAATTTGGTCCTGAATTTGCGCCACGTAAAATTAAATGTGCGTGCGGATTACCTTGTGAAGACAAAATAGCAGGTAAACCTGACTGACTCATTCCCATGAATTGATGTGGATGACTCGCCGATTGAATTGCATCTAAGGCGATTTGAATGGAGCCATCAGTTCCGTTTTTAAAACCAATGCTATAAGGCATGGCACTGGATATTTCACGGTGAATTTGTGATTCACTGGTCCGTGCGCCAATTGCACCCCAAGCCAGTACATCATCAAAATATCCTGTTGCCATTGGACTTAAAATTTCAGAGGCAATCGGTAAACCCATTTCTATAATTTGTAGATACAGTTCACGTGATTTTTCTAAGCCTAGTTGCATATTTGCTGAGCCATCTAAGTTTGGGTCATACAAAAAGCCTTTCCAGCCTATTGTGGTACGTGGTTTTTCGATATAGGCACGCATTACCAAGAAAATTTGATCTGAAACTTGGCTTTGTAATTGCTTTAATTTTTCTGCGTATTCGAGTGCTGCTTGCGGATCATGAATTGAACAAGGTCCTGCAATGACCAATAAGCGAGGGTCTGTGCCCGCTAAAATGTTCTGAATAATTTGTCTATGCTGTGCGACTTGTTGTTTTAGTGCAGATGAAAGTGGGAGTTGCGCTTTGAGTTGATACGGTAAACTTAAACTAATTTCAATATTGTTTGTCTGTTGTTGTAAAGCAGAATTTAAAGCATTCATTGGTCTGTTCCTTTGGACTGTTTATCTTTTTTACAGTCCGATCATTTATTTCAGCGTTATGGGTCTAATGGATTGCAAGGCTTGAGTCATAAACTGACTAAAGTTAAACCAATAAAAGTTGTTAAAGTATGAATAATTAACGTTATACATGATTAAATCTCCAAGATAATTATAAAATTTAAAACACCAGACATAAAAAAACCTGATCAGGGTTGCCGATCAGGTATCAACTGGTGGGCAACCTTTTGCCCGAACGCGACTCAGGCAATCATTGAAACTGCCAAAAGTAATAGTAAGCGTTTGCGATTAAAGGTTGCTTTAACATCTTGTTTTCATCAAAAAATGAGCTGTTAAAATTAAAATACGCTGTATTGTTCCGTTTGGCAATCCTTTTTGTAAAATAAATTTTATTGAATGTATTTATCAAAGTTAAGTAACATTTATTTATGGTCTTTAGCAAATCAGAGATTAAAAAAACCAAAACGATAGGCTTCATTAATTTGAGATAATCCCATGGTGTGGGTTATAAATGGTTCGAGTTGAATATCACCCTTCATAGCTTCTTCAACCATGTCTGGCAATCGCGAACGACCTTTTCACTACCAAATCCTGTTCATTTCCATGTACGACCAGTAAGCAATACACTGCTCACATCTTCACCAACTTCAACAACAATACCTACACCTTTATGCCCAAGAACTGGTCGAAAAGCCCTTTCAGAGTCTTCACTCGACAAGGTAAATGCATCGGTATAGCATAGCCTTATGTGGGTAATTTTGATCAAGACTTCTCTAGCCTGCGATGGTACATCATCAATTTCAAACAGCTAACCTAGACCGAATGCGATGGCTACTCATAATTTTATGAGCATATTATCCCTAATAGATAGCTAACAAAATCCTCTTTCTATTTAGAGTTCCAAGCATTAACATGAGGATAATCGCCATGTATAAATACAGAATGACTTAAGAATAATCATGAAGATCCAAAGATCTTATTACTGGCTTGGAATGTTCGCTTTTTACGCAATTTTACTGACAGGATGCAGTTTACCGACGAATCAAGCGAGCAAAGATAGCCCTGTTGCCCATTATGTCGATCATTGGCTGAATGGTCAGGAAATTGATGCGCACTTAGCTAAAAATTTAACGGCTTATCTTTCACTAAATGATGCCTTTGGTAGCATCGCCTCGCGTTTATATTTGATTCAAAATGCACGGCATCATTTAGATTTACAATATTACATTTGGGAAGATGATTTAATCGGTCAGTTGATGTTGGCTGAACTGCTCAAAGCAGCCGATCGTGGTGTAAAAGTGCGCTTATTAATTGACGATCAAAATGGTACACAACTTGATCAAACTTTCAAACAGCTTGCCCAACATCCTAATTTTGAAATAAAAATTTTCAATCCATACAAATATCGGCATTTTCGTGTCATGGATTATTTGTTACGTTTTAAACAAATCAATCGCCGTATGCACAACAAATTAATTATTGCCGATGGTGCAATTGCCGTGACAGGTGGGCGCAATATTAGCCGTGAATATTTTGATGCCAGTGAAAATTTTCAATTTACAGATATGGATATTCTATTCTATGGCAGCGCTGTTCCCCAAGCTAATGCCGTTTTTTTAGAATTTTGGAATGACGAACTAAGTTATTCGGTAAAGCAAGTATTAGGCACAGGAAACGCCTTGCAATTGCGTGAATTGCGTCATCGCTATGAATTAAATAACAAATATAAAGATAAAATTCGTAAACGCGTGGATAATGCACAAGAAGAAATCAACATCAAATTAGAACACCGACTTGTACAGTGGGTTCGAGCGTATTTTGTCGCAGATTCGCCAAATAAAATTCGAGGTACAGCACAAGGCGAGCAACTCATTTATAAACAAATGTTAAAGTTAATGGGTGAACCAAAACAACATATAGAACTGGTTTCTGCCTATTTTGTTCCAACAGATGATGGGCTTAAAACACTTACACAACTGGCTAAACAAGGAATACAGATACGCGTATTAACCAATTCATTTTCAGCCAATGATGTACCTTTGGTACATGCTTTTTATCAGCAGTATCGAAAAGATTTACTTAAATCAGGCATTCGTTTGTATGAGTTTAAGCCTTATATAGATAGAGAAAAACGTACTTGGTATGAAGTTGCAACGGGTAACGTAATTCCCGCAAAAGGCAAAAATGCCTCAAGTTTACATGCCAAATTCTTTGATATAGATGGTATGGTCTTTGTAGGCTCTTTTAATCTTGATCCTCGTTCTGCCTACTTAAATACCGAAATTGGCTTGGTGTTAGAATCTGAACAATTGCAAAACGATGTTTCTCAATCTTTAGACCGTTATTTGCCACAAATTGCGTATGAACTAAAGTTAGATAAAAACGATCAAATTATTTGGTTAGATCATCAGGCAGATGGCAGTATTCAAACCTATCATCATGATCCTGAAACCACACAGTTCCAGCGTTTTATGATGAAAACAGTGTCATTATTCCCTATTGAATGGATGATGTAATGACATTGGGTATGCATTAGTTGATCGAAGCATATTAATTTCCCTGCAATAACATCAAATTTCTTATAGTAAGCCTATTTCTTTAAATAAGTTAAAATACGCTTCTGCCTTTTTCTCCAAAGCCAAAGGATAGGCTCTTGAAGAAGAAGGCATTCGGTATAAATGCAAATCACGCTCGGCGAAATAACAATGTGTCACCTGCCCAATTTGAGGTTTTTCGGCAGATTCAGGCATAGATAACATGAGTGTATCTGTTGCTTTGTCGCCCGTGGTCATAATGCTTTGACATAAAGGCATCTTGCTCAAAAGTGCTGCAATATCCATTGGTTTTTCAATCTGTAAAAATTTGTCTGATGCATTGCCCTTTAAGCGAATCACCTGCTGCGCCGTATCTGAAATAGCAATACCTGTAGTATTTAGAAAATCAATAATTTTATGCAGATGAAAATTTTTAGCTTCTAAATCTAAAAAGTAGTTTTTATCTTGAAAAAAGCATAAACCAAAAATTCGCCACATATCATTATGATAATTCGGATAGTAAAAATCCATTTTCCAGCGGTTTTTTGGCGGAGGAAAACTTCCCAACATTAACAGCTTAGCATTGGCGGGTAAAAAGGGTTCTAGTGGGTGGGTTTCTATTTTAGAATCAGTCACTTATAGGTTGATTATTTAATATATATTAAGCTGATTATCTCATATATTTTAGCTGAAAAGTGCAATGATCTGAGTTTAATTATTTAGCTAAAAAATCAAATTCACAAAATTTTCACAATATGATTTTTTCAGGCTAAAAATTTATTGACTTAATTGACAGTGGAATTTTGTGAAAAATTGGCATAAAAAAGCCACCCGAAGGTGGCTAAATATCACTAAATGACGGGGTTTAAACTGCGGCATTCTGACAGTGCTTTGTAGCCTATCCCGCCCTTATACCAATCATGTCTTTGCGCCAACTCATAAATTGGCATATAGACTTCCCTGCCTACAATTTGCCGTGCATCTTCTGCAGCAAATTTAAAATGGTCATGGATGCCATGTCCCATGACTGGGCTGATCTTGCGGATCACGTCTCCAAACTCTGTCCACCAGTGGCTGAGCCATAACGCATGGAGTGCAATTGAACGTGACCGATCTGAAATAGCAGTTTGGCTTTTCTCTGCTTGGGAGAATAACGCTATTAAGTGATGCACGTATTCCACTGCCACTGGTATAGCTTCATACGGAATATCTTCTATATGCTCTACATTGAAGCGTTGATGCACAAGTTTATAGGCTTCTGAGTAATTTAAGTGCTTGGTTTTAGCCACGAGCATATTCACAGCATTGGTTAGTGGTTCACGCTCTGATTTGTGGGTTTTGGCAATTGGTGCGCCTACTTCTTTATCAAGAACGTCTAGCACCCATTTGCGGAATGCTTTAGCCACATCAGTACGTGCAAACATTGCTATAAGATGACAACCACGCAAAGAAAATATTCGAACACTTAATTTACGCTTACTGTTGTTAATTCCATTGGTCACTGAATCGATGACTAATGACATAGATGGGGTAAACTCATCTTTATTTGAGTTGTAAAGATTACTTACTGACTTAACACTTTTATAGTTTAGTGCTTGTGCTAATTCGCTTGCTGTTATGTAAATTTGCCCATCTTGCTAAACAGGTGAAAAATTTACGTTATTGAAACTTAATGATAGACTAGTCATGTCAATATTCCTTGCAATGGTGTGTTGATAGAAGCCCCTCTTCCGCCAAGTTGTAGGGGCTTTTTTGTAATCAATAATGATACTATTATCTTGTCATTGAATTTAGTATTTCATAGTGTTATTATCATGTCAAATATAATTTATGAGCATTTTAAATGTCTGAAAATAAAACAGGTAGAGCCGTTTCCCAAGATGACTGGAAACGCACGCAAGTCCGTATGCCTCAAGAACAATATGAGGCATTAATGAGCTATGCTGAAAAAAATAATCTCTCATTAAATACCGCTATGCTAGAGCTGATGGACTTAGGCTTAAAGTCAAAAGAAGAAGGTAAATCTGGTCGTTCTATTTATTTCAATGATTTAAATTGTGTTGAGGACGTACGCCAAATTCCTCTTGTAAAACAACAAGAAAACTTAACAGCGAAAATCTCTCAATTATTTTCTGAAAATCCTCAGTATCAACTTATAAATATTGAAACTTTGAATAACGGTGAGAAAATTCGCTATTGGTACTCTATTCCTAGAAGTGAGAGTTTTAGGGATTAAAAAAAGCACCGTAAGGTGCTTTAATTTGGTATTTTTTCCTGTATCGAATTTATTAGATCTCTTGCGAAAGTCATTATTGAAAATTTATCCGGTTTACCAGTGCAGCGATTAAGTTAATGCGTAAACCGAATCTTTTCCGTCTATTTCGATAGCGTTCACTTA
>NZ_BPPH01000044.1:0-13492 GCF_021602765.1 Acinetobacter sp. KAM396 | reverse complement strand
TATGATCTTGTACAGTATGAGCCACTAATAAAACTGTCTGGCCGTGTACGAGACCTATCGCTTGCCAACGATATTCACCATTTTCAAAGCGATCCTGTTTGAAGACGGCATGAGCATCATAAAAAACCAAGGTTGCATCTTCAAAAGCTACACCATGTTTTTTGAGGTTTGTTTCTGCTTTATGCTCATCCCATGAAAACTCAATTTCCATAGTTGCATCGCTTTTTGTTAATACAAAAATGTTAATACAAAATTGTAAATTTTGCAAAGTTGTTCCATTTTTTATTGGCAAAACATTCCAAAACTGCTCATAAAAAAGCCGACTTGTTTCAAAATCGGCTTTTTGGGCATTTTTGCATTTTTATGGTTTTATTAAGTGTCTGATATTTATATTAATATACAAGTGTATTGCGTATAACCACCATTATGTTAAATGGGGTCTAAAAAAGGCTTTATTTGAGTTGAAGAATGGATGTAAAGAGGATGTTTCGGTTCTCCACTTTTATTTAATTCAAGATAGTACAGTTTGTCTTTCAGAAGCTGTTTTACAAAAGTTGACCGCTCTTTAAAAGCTCCATCGTTTCCCCAACAAGCAATGATGTGTTTTGACTGAGAAGCTAAACGGTATAGATATTCATCATTTTGAGTACCAATAGGATCTTCTTGAGCCATCATCTCTTGGGGTTTAGTGGCTCTATATGCAAATAGATTGGCCATATAAATACCTCCGCCCCCCCAACTTTTAGCAAAGTTAATACAGCGAGTTATAGTGGGATCATCTTGAACATGGTCTGCTGTCGAAGGATTTAATCCTATAAATGTAAATATGGGTTTATCCTTATCCCAAATTCTCCAAAGAGAATAACGATATTTACTGCATTCTGAGATTTCAGCACCCTTTTCCATTATAAATTTTTCCTAAAATTGACATAAAACGAGTTATAAAAAGCGTGGATACTGGAGCCACGCTTTTTTTCTTCGTATAACTACCTACATTAAATACAGAACTACATTTTTTTCTATTTTTATAATTTTCTTTTTCTGTAGGTTAGAGACAATTATGGATCTATCTTCCTCTGAAATAGATCCTTTAAATTGAAACATAGCATCGATGAAATTTTCCAAGCTTTTTACTTTACTTGGACGGCTTTTAAGTAGTCGTTCTGATACATAATCTAAATCTATAGAGTTATCTTCTTTCACTTTTTCAACGTATTGTTCTTCTTCCTCTTTTCTTCCAGTTTGAATGAGTAGTTGAGCAAGTCGAAATTTATCGCGATAAGTCAGTTGTAATGTTAAATCTTTAATTTCTTCGTAAGTCATGTTTATAAATCAGATTTTGTACAATTTCATTAATTATAACCAGTTAGCTTGAAACATCTATTATTCTTATTGATATGGAGTTTTTAAAGTTTCACTAAAATTAACATAATACACGTTATACGAAATGCGTTATAATTATCTATAGAAATCAATGCTGTAGTTTCTAGTTGATAGCCCAATCACACCCGATTGGGCTTTTTTTATGACTTTTCACGTTCCACGCCTATTCTTTGATCAATGTTTCACGACTTTGTTTAGGTTAATTGAATAATCAGGATGCTTGGTCTTTTTCTTTTTGGCGTTCATTCAGCTCTTTTTTGAGTGCCTTTTTATCCTGGTATGCTGCAATCAGCATAATCGGGATCAGCAGCGGGGCCACAATAATGCCCAGGGCAATGTCTTTCAGTTTCGGCATGATCTCTCTCCCTTAGTCATTATCAAAAACAGCATTCAGCACACGGCCAAATAAGCCACGTTTTTTCTTTGTCTCATAGTGTGTCTTTGATACGTGTTTTGGTGTTTCATTGGGGTGTGTCACTGGTGTTTCATTAGATGTACTAATTTCACCATATTTATTATTATCAATAGTTTCACGTGTTTCACTACTGTTGTCGCATGGTGCATCATTAGGATGTGTCACTGGTGCATCATGAGACATTTTTTCTTCAGACTCTTTATGCCCTAATAGTAGTTGAAAGCGGTCTATTTGATCTAAATAGCGTTTTTCCCGATCTTTGTATGACTCAATTTCCTTTTTCATGAAATCAACAAGCTGACGTAAATCCGCATCATCCTTAGACTGATTCACTTCTTGTTTTTGTTCATGCTTTTTGATCGGCTCCCCAAAGCATCGGATGACTTCTGCAATATCAAAAAGTCCATCAGAGCTTCGAGATATACGTCCTTCTTTTATGGCCCTATATAACGTAGAGCGACTGACGTTAAAGCGATTAGATACTTCACTTAGTGATAACTTAGCCATTTGCTACATCCTTTTTACTTGATGGCATATATCCCACTTTTTTTAGGTACGGGTATAGTTCTTTTATTCGGTCAGGATTTTTCAGCATCTCAGCAATACGAATAGCAAATTGAGGATAGCTTTCAGTTCCTTGTGAATAGCGACCCATTTCAGGGAGTTCTGAAAGCTTATTTGCAAACATGTGACGTTGTGCATCAGTCATTTGGGTAAAGAGATCTACCGTATTTGGATCTCTTTCTGAAGGTATAGAATCAATTTTTTTATGCTTAAAAGTGAATGATAAGCCTGAGATAGATCTTCCTGTTTTGTACTGTTCGTATTTTACATGTATATCAGTTAGCTCATTGATTTGCTTTATTGCTGGTTCTAAAACACGACTTTTAAAATTAACCATTTTTTGATATTCATTAATATCAAGTCCTAATTTTTCTCTGAACTCAGATAAAGAAATAACAGGTGTTTTTCCTACGTCTCTCCAAGCAATTAGAAACTCATATAGACGAATAGCATATTTGCTAGTGAGTTGAGCAACCTGTTTAAGTTGATAGCTCGTAAAGTGCTTTTCCAATCTTGTAATAAGAGGAACAACATCTGGTGCAAAGGTAACTTCTAATGTAGCAAGGTCATCAACATATGCAATTCGGCTAACCCAGCGGGATTTGACTACAATTTCTTTGTTTGTATCTTTATGAATTTCCTTAAAAGAGAACTTTCTTTCAAAAAGATTATTAACTGCATTCTTTAGAGCGTTATATGCAGCTTCTTTGGTGACATCAAAGCGAGAAGCATAATCAGAAGCATGAATTTCTAATTTACTGTCGGATGAGATCCCTTGGCCTGTTTCTCTTGCTCTTATTATTGATAAAAGGATAAGCCGTTGCTCGGTTACTTCAAGATTATAACTGGCATTAATTAAGGCATTATCTTTTACTACTAAGTCATTTTTCATAAGACTGCATAGGTTATAAGTGTTATTAAGACTACACTAGCATTTGATGTAATCAAATGCAAAGAAATTGTAGTCTTATGACAAAGAAATTGTAGTCTTATGACAAAGAAATTGTAGTCTTATGACAAAGAAATTGTAGTCTTATTAGTCTTGAAAACCCTGTAAATAAAGGCTTTCAGCATGTCTAAAAGCATTTAAAAACTTTAAAATAATTAAAAGCCCAGGCAAAGAAAAATTGCCCTTGGTTTTCGCTTCGCTCAAACTCTATTGAATCTCGCTTTCGCTCGATTCGTGGGGCAATTTTTTGAACCATCCAGTTATGACTTTGAGAAAAAGCAAAAGCAAGATCAAAAGCAACTCGGAATTCGCTTCGCTCATAAAGCTTTTTTACTCGCTTCGCTCGATCTAGGCTCCTTTTTCTGCATGTGATTTAGGCTTATTTAGGCTTCACAGCCTAAAAAGCTGTTTTTCAGAAAGTCGAGTTGCGAATTTTGGTGATGCCGCTCGTAGACACTCGCTTGGTTAATGTTTTCTAGTGGTTTATTAGTGTTGTGTCATTTGCTTCTATTTGAGCTTAGAGAGACTTTTTTGTTTTTAGCTAGGTTACTATGTTTGAGTTTGATATAGCTGCTCTATGGTGAAAATAGAGCGTTTAAATGCAATATTTTTTTATTGGCCTAATTTTTCTGTTTGATGAATAAATCGAAAGATCCTTTTCTTTGAAATATTCAGGCCTGAATATGCTATTATGTATCTCAATTGAGTTACATAATATTCAGGTGAAGATATGACTTCTCAAACCTCAATGCTACACGTTCGAATTGATGATGAAACAAAGCTACAGGCGCAACAAGCTTTGAAATCAATGGGTATGTCTGTATCTGATGCTGTACGAATCTTTTTGACTCGTGTAGTGGCGGAACAGGCGATTCCATTCGATGTACGTGTACCCAATACCACAACTGTAGTTGCTATGAATGAAGCTGATGCGCTTATTCAAGCCAAGAAAGCCCGTTTTGAAACTGTAGAAGACTTGTTTAATGACCTCGAAAAAAACAGCGAAAGATAAACGGGCCGTTTTACCTCGGTCATCGGACTATACAAAAGAGTTTTTAGCAGACTGGCAAAGGCTTTCTCGTAGTGGCCGTTATGACATGGGGAAACTTAAAGAGGTCATGATGTTGATTATGGCCAATGATGAGCCTTTGGGTGCTGAATGGGTTGATCATGCGCTAAGTGGTAATCAATGGAAAAACTGCCGTGAATTGCATGTCGGTGGCGATTTCCTGCTGATCTATCGCATCGAGCCACTCTCTAAGTTTGAGATGGTGGTTTTTGTCCGTACTGGAACGCATAGCGAGTTATTTAAGTAAGCACCAAACAACGAGGATCTGTATTTATGAATGAAGCAGAAAAAGAACGGTTAAAAGAGATTTTTAGAATCTCAAAGGGAATCGTAGATCACGAATTTTCTCAAGAAGTCATTGATGCTTGCCAACCTTATGAAGACGCAAGACACCAGCGTATTTTGAACGGTGAAACGACTCTGGAGCAGGAAGAAGCTGCACTCATGGCTGAATGGAGACGATTGAACCCTAAATAAGCCTATAAGAGCTTAAATGGTATTTATTTTGGTGTTTTTTTATCAAAAAAGAGCAAATTTCATCAAATTAAAGCAAATGGTTTTATCAAAAAAGCGCAACTAAAAGCAAAAATCAGCAAATAAGATCAAATAAAGGCAAATCCTAGTGTGTGGTATGTAGCAAATAAAGGCAAATATACGCAAACTGGAATTTGTACGATGAGGCAAGATGTGTAATGTAATAGTACACGCAAGGTGAACTAGTCCATTACCCCCGACAATTCGCTTACGCTCAATGTCCTGTCTTGTCCTACGGAGTAGTTTTTTGGACACCAAATATGAGTATCTGGCTTCAATAGGTCGTTTAGTTTTAGAGATGTTCTTATTTTTTAGGAAAAGTGTTTTTTAATATTTACATAAATTTATATAAAACAGTTATTTATGTTTAGTTATTGGGTTTATTTGGAAAAAATCTTTCTCGCTTGAAGTTTTGCAGCTTAATTGGGCTTAAATTTGTATCGTAATTTATTGATTTATAGTGGTGACCAGGTAAGAAAGCATAGATTTTTGATTGCGACTAAATTAGAAAAAATCTTTCTCGCTTGGAGTTTTGCAGCACGTAAAAGACTGTATTTCGCATAAGAGATTTTATGTTAAATGAGGTAATATTTTTACAAAAGTCAATTGTCAGACTTTAGCTAAAATTAGCTAATTTTTTGAAAATTTTTCTCTCAAAATCTGACAGTTGCACAGTATATATATACAGTAGATAATGGCTTTAATTTATATATATTAAGTATTTAAAAAGGAATAATGCTGTGGCTAATCTACTCCAAAAAATTTCATGGAATGAAAATTTATATCAAAAACCAGATATATCTGGATATGCAATTGAGAAAGGGAATGATAATTATATTTCTCATTTTGGTATTGGTCATGAAGCATGGAATTTCAATAAAAATGAATTAATTGATGGTAAGGTTTATGGCTATTTGAAGGCTGATGTTTCTAGCTTATTTTCTGAAAAACATAATATTTTCTTTTTTTCTAGGGATAGTAATGGTGATTTATTCTTTGTTGGTTATTACAAGGATTGTAAATATCTAACAGAAGAGGAAAGAATTAAATTAAAAGAAAAAATGGTTGAATCAGGTCTTTTAGATAAAAGAATTAATCAAGTTTACAGAATTCTGAAAAATGAAGACGATTTTTCAGAATGGTCATGGGATGATGTAGAAAGTGAGTTTGGATTTGAAGTCAGTTCTTTTAAATTAGAAGTATTACCTGAAAATATCACGATTTTTGAAAATAAAATTCCTTTCACAGAGCAAGACTGTATTGAAGTTTTGGAAAAGGGATGGCAGGAAAGATACGGAAATTATACGTTAATTCCTGATTTAGATAGATTTTTATCTAAATTTCTTATGAAATAATTTAGATATTCTAAAATATTGTTGAGATGAATTCTTGTGAAATATAAAAATGTAGCTTTGGTTTTATTATTAATAACAATGGGTTTTAATACCCAAGCAAAGAATGTAGATTACTATTCAATTTGCTTGGATTTGAGTGGTAACATCAATAACGGAGTGGTAGAGCAGTGTAGTGACTATGCTATTACTAAGTATAAGTCTGAAATTACAACGATTTTTAATCAAGTAAAAAAGAGTAATATTCAAAAATATAATGTACTTAAAAATCAGCAGGCACAATGGTTAAAAAATACCGAAAAAACATGTGAAAACAGTCAAGTACACTATACATATTGTATGCTCGGTGAATATGATGAGCGTTTAACTAAATTAAAAAAACAGTTAAAAAATTAAAGCTATTCGGGGTAGTGGAAAACTTTATACGAAATAAAAATGGGAGCGATAAGCTCCCATTTTTATTGATGATTTTTTAATTCTTTTAGCATGGCATCCCGTAAAATTTTATTCATTCGTGTTTGATAGCCTTTGCCTTGGGCTTTTAGCCACTGCATGACATCTGCATCGATGCGAACCGTAGTTACTTGTTTAGTCGGCTTGTAAAATGGATTTTGCACTGCATTTTTCCAAAAACTTTCATCAAGTTCGGGAATATCTGAAAAGTCTATTTCACTGTCTGGGCGTTTATCTAATGCCTCAAGTCTTGCCTTTTGTTCTTCAGATAAGACAGGAGGATTATTCAAATCCATTTTGTAGGTAACGGTTTTGCTCATATTGTTTCCTCTCTTTTTTCTCTGCCTGTCGTGCCGAAATAATGCGGATATGATCAATCCCATTATGATCTTGTACAGTATGAGCCACTAATAAAACTGTCTGGCCGTGTACGAGACCTATCGCTTGCCAACGATATTCACCATTTTCAAAGCGATCCTGTTTGAAGACGGCATAGGCATCATAAAAAACCAAGGTTGCATCTTCGAAAGCTACACCATGTTTTTTGAGGTTTGTATCTGCTTTATGCTCATCCCATGAAAACTCAATTTCCATAGTTGTATCGCTTTTTGTTAATATAAAAATGTTAATACAAAATTGTAAATTTTGCAAAGTTGTTCCACTTTTTATTGGCAAAATATTACAGAATCGAACATAAAAAAGCCGACTTGTTTCGAAGTCGGCTTTTTACTGATTTTGGGGTTGAGTGAAAAATTTTAAAATATTGATTTTTATATTAATATACAAGTGTATTGCGTATAACCACTATTATGTTAAATAATTAAGGATAAAAGCTTTATTACTAAATAGAACAGTTGCTTAAAGCAGTATAGAGTTAAGTTTGCATTTTAATATCAAGTTGTCTTTCAGCACCGATAATCACCATACGAATCCCATTTTCAAAAATGTCATCCGCATTCATATTTTGTAAGGTATTCACTCCTTGGAGCATGAGTGGATATATAGTTGGATCGGCTTCGAATGGTGGGTCTGATCTTATTTCTTCTTGCTGCTCCTCAAGGACCCACCCAACAATAAACCTTCCTAATGTCATAAGTAATGCAACTGCTTCAACAGGAGAAAACCCAGCATGAGATAACAGCGCAACTTGGGCCTCAATCGTGTTGAAATGTCCTTGACTGGGGCTAGTTCTTGCATGTAGACGAGCACCATCACGGTAAGCTAGTAGTGCTCGACGAAAGCTTACAGAATTAGCGAGCAACCAATCTTGCCATGTCATCCCATCGATGGGTAAAGAAACTAAATGGTGTTCATTTATAATGGTTTCCGCCATTGCTTCCATTAACAAGGATTTATTCTTGAAATGCCAATATAGAGTTGGAGATTTAATACCCAATCGTTGAGCTAGCTTGCGTGTGGTTATTGAATCTATGCCTTCTTCATTCAACATATCCAATGCGGTACGCAGGACTATTTCACGTGTCAGACGTTGAGGTGCAATATCTTTTTTACTCATAAATCTATCACTGATAGGGAGTGTGTGAGAGAATATTAATTCTATCATTGCTAGAGAAGGCATTTGTGAAGAAATCATTGAGCGTGATTTTAATCACTATATTTCTGGATGCTGTTGGGATTGGTTTAATTATGCCGATCTTGCCTGAATTATTACGGTCATTGGCTGGAGCTGAAGCAGGCGGTGTTCACTATGGTGCTTTATTAGCTGTGTATGCTCTGATGCAGTTCATTTTTGCACCTATCCTTGGAGCGTTGAGTGACCGATTTGGACGTCGACCTGTATTAATTATTTCAATTGCTGGTGCAACGGCTGATTATCTCCTAATGGCTGCTGCTCCTTCTCTATTGTGGCTATATATTGGTCGTATTTTTGCGGGAATTACAGGTGCCAACATGGCTGTTGCAACAGCTTATGTTTCAGATATTACTCCAGCCCATGAGCGTGCAAAAAGGTTTGGTCTCCTTGGAGCTGTCTTTGGTATTGGGTTTATAGCGGGTCCGGTAATAGGTGGAGTTTTGGGTGAATGGAACTTACATGCACCGTTCTTTGCTGCTGCTTTTATGAATGGGATTAATTTAATAATGACAGCAGTCTTATTAAAAGAATCAAAACACAGCAATAAAATGACTGAGAAGGTTCAGGAGCAATCAATATTAAAGAAATTATCCTATTTGATCACTCAACCTAATATGGCTCCATTGCTTGGTATCTTTTTAATTATCACATTGGTTTCACAAGTCCCCGCAACTTTATGGGTTATCTATGGGCAGGATCGTTATGGCTGGAGTATATTTATTGCAGGTGTTTCCCTTGCTAGTTATGGAATATGCCATTCTATTGCACAGGCTTTTGCTATCGCCCCTATGGTAAAGAGGTTTGGAGAGAAAAATACGTTGTTATGTGGAATAGCTTGCGATGCAATTGGTTTACTTCTTTTATCTATTGCTGTTGAAGAATGGGTGCCTTTTGCGTTGTTACCATTGTTTGCCCTTGGTGGAGTAGCCGTTCCTGCTTTGCAAGCAATGATGTCCAGAGGTATTAGTGATGAAAGACAAGGTGAATTACAAGGGCTATTAAGCAGTTTTAATAGTCTGGGGGCTATAATTGGTCCTGTATTAGTTACTAGCCTCTATTTTATGACTCAGGCATCAGCTCCTGGAATGGTATGGGCATTAGCTGCAATACTTTATGTAATCACCCTACCCTTATTGCTTAAGTATCGCCTGAATAAATATTCTGGAGTTCCATAAAATATTTAATTTATTGGTTTAAAAACTAATGGATTCTATAGTTTATCTAAAATTAACATAATACACGTTATACGAATTCCCAAGGCATGGCTTTTAGTCATGCTTTTTTTATCAAAAGACTATACCTGAATGATAGCGAGCCAAATCGCATACAATATCTATCATTAGACTTAATGCAATAATTAAATGATAGTATTATCATTAATCTAATAGAATTAAGATTAAATGATAGAAATGAATACACGTATTTATCTACGAGCTTCAACTAAAGATCAAGATGCAGAAAGGGCTTTGCAGATTCTTCAGGATCTAAACCAAAACTTGAATTTGGGTGAAACCATTGTGTACGTGGAAAACTATAGTGGTACGAAGTTAGACCGACCTGAATTGAATAAGCTACTGTCAGAAGCAAATCAAGGTGACACATTGTTAGTTGAAAGTATTGACCGCTTATCACGCCTAACCCAACGAGATTTTCAAGAGCTGAAGCGCAGGATCCAGGAGAAGGGACTTCGTTTAGTCGTAGCAGATCTTCCTACTACCTACCAAATGATTCAAACCAGTGACAGCATTACTCATTCAATCTTGGAACTCATCAACAATATGTTGATTGATCTTCTGGCAACAATGGCCCGCCTAGACAATGAGAAACGTATAGAACGTATTAAGCAGGGCCTGGCACGTTCGGGTTACAAACCAACAGGCAAGAAGGCAAATGAGGCTAAACATAAACGAATAAAAGAATTGCTAGTAGTTGGCAATATGACTAAGGAAGAAATTGCCAAAGCAGTGAATTGTGGAGTTGCAACTGTCTATCGAGTTGCTAAAGTTATCTAAAAGAGGCTTATCTCAACGCGCCCCCAATGGGGCACCGCTGCATTCAGGTTACTTCACATAAGAAATTTTATGTTAAATGATTGTTAGAAATGCCCCTTGATCGAGGCATTTTCTATAAAGAATACTAAAAACTAATTAAAGCCAACCAAGTTTCAAAACAAGGCAGTTCTCAGCAATCATATTTTTAAATTATATAACTCCCAACTGAGCTTTTGCTCCAACGATAAGGCTTTCATTTTGAGTTTCTAAGGCAAATAAACCATACATCAAAGGAGAGGCCGCTGCTCTTTCTAAAGTCTGTTCATATAGTTTATTCCAAACTTTACCCCCTAGTTTTTCATACTCGATGATTAGAGTTTTGAGGCTTTCTTCTCCAAACAAAGTTACATGCCCAGCAAAATCAATCGCTGGGTCATCTATATGGGCTGTTGACCAATCAATAACGCCTGAAACAGCTCCATCCTTTGAAGCTAGTACATGCCCAGCATATAAATCGCCATGTATAAATTGGGTGAAATCTGCCCATAGAACATCATTATCCAACCATTTTCTGTAGCGGGTTTCCAATTGCTCACTTATACCAATTTCAGATTTTACTAACTGCAAATTGTTTGCTATTTCAGGTCTTAAATCTGAAGGTTTCATAATTTTCAAATCATTTTCCCGAACTTCTTTTTCAGGAATACTATGGATTTCAAATAAGGTTTTTGCCAAAGATGTTATGTATTTCGGGCTATCTTTGTCCATATTCCAAATTATTTCATAGGTTTCAGCATCCAAATTTAAAACAGGATTATCTTTAAGTATGGGATAAGCCACTAATTCTGTAGATGAAATTCTCCAATCAGGAACCTCTACAGAAAGATGTTTTTTTACCAATTCTAAAATGCGTTTTTCTTTCTTGATTTGTTCCCTCATGCCATCACGACGAGGAATACGCAGCAACCATTGTTGCCCCTTTGTATCAAGAGCAAAAACGACCTTAAAATCAATGCCCATTTCATTGAAATTCATTTTGTCCGTAAGCAACAAGCCGTGTGCTTCAGCAAGTGATTGAATATCTTGAATTGTCATTTTTAATTTCCTTTAAAGAGTTCAATAATTAATGTTCGGATTAGATTGGCTATCATTAACAATCTCTCTCAAAAGTCTTGATGATTTTGTGGTCTTTGATCTCGTAGATAATGTCAGCAATATTATCGACCAATTGCTTGTCATGAGATACGAAGATAATAGTTCCTGCATAGGACTTCATCATTGTTTCTAATGCGGCAATACTTTTTAGGTCAAGATAGTTTCCTGGTTCATCCATAAGCAAAATATTATATTTTCCTAAAAGCATTTTGGATAAAAGCAGTTTGATGATTTCACCTCCCGATAAGTCGGATAAGTTTTTTTGAATATCATTCGCTCCGATCCCCATTGAAGCCAATACTGCACGAATTTCCGCAACTGTGTACTCGCACTCTTCCTGCATAAAGGAGAGCACAGATTTATGCGTGTTAAATTTATATCCTGTTTGTGTAAAGTAGCCAATTTCAGCTTTTGGAGATATGGTTAATCCATCAGCACGTTCTGATATCATTTTTAACAAGGACGTTTTCCCTGTTCCATTCGATCCAGTTATAGCGACTTTAGCGCCAAGCGGTATTATAAAGTTAGCGTCATCAAAGATAGTACGGCTACCAAATTTTAAGCTCAGACCATCTGCCGTAATCGGGAACTTATTGTGCAGTTCTAGGGCTGAACTTTGACGAAAACGAATAGAACGCAAATGCTCTGGTGCTTGAATATCTTCTAATGCAGCCAAACGCTTTTCCATACTCTTAGCTGCCTGATACAGTTTTCTTTGCTTGGTGCCAGTCATTTTTGCATGCCCAAGTCGTCCAGCACTTTCGGTAGAGTTTTTGGATTTTTCTCCTTTTTTCTTATTGTCTAATCGATTAGCTTGCTGGCGTTTTTCTTGCACAGCAGATTCTAATCGCTCCCGTTCCTTCATCATCAGCTCATATTCTACGGCTTGGTGTTGTCGCTCTTCTTCTTTTTGACGCAAGTAATCCGAGTAACCACCCCAATATTCCGTAATTTTACCGTCTTTTAACTCCCATATCTTGTCTACAACCATATCAAGAAAATATCGGTCATGACTGATAACAAGTAATGCTCCATCAAATGCTTTAAGTTGACCAATAAGTAGATCTATTCCATTGAGATCAAGGTGGCTGGTTGGTTCATCCGCTAGAATGCCATGTACTTGTTGGGAAAATGCGGCAGCAATTTTTGCACGAGTTTCCTCTCCGCCACTCATTGTGTCGTTTTGTACATTGGAAACACCAAGGCGAGATAACATTGCCCGGTCTTCGACCGTTTCTATTTCGATTCCGCCCAGTTGGCTGATATGTGCAAAATCACCAAAACGCTGTAATGTCGCTTCGGCTAAAACAATTTCGCCATTAAGTACTTTGAGTAAACTACTCTTTCCTGCTCCGTTATCACCCACAAGACCAATACGGTCATAAGAGTGAATTTCCAATTCATCAATATCCAAAACATCACGCCCAGCATAATCCAAGCGTATGTTTCTCGCTTTAATAATTAAACTCATTTTTATTTACTCCTGTTTAGCTCTTGAAATTTTTTATGCAGCAAACAGGATTTAGGTGAAAACAAAAGCTAGCATCACAGTGTCCTCCCAAAAAAAAAGCTATTCATCCACAGGGTGGACAAATAGCTAGTCAATTAAGTTATAACTGGAAACTATGCACTAAAAGCATACTTATAAATTAAGCATACTTTTACTTTATATATCCGCATATATTCTTAAAGACACAACAAAAGCCCACCATTATAAAATAGTGTCACTATGCAAATAGTTGTGTCTTAACGAATGCGGATAGAATGCATAAACTTACCTAAAAAATAAAATTCAGTTTTATGATAACTTTACTGTTAAAAGAAGTCTAGACAACCTTGTTTTATGCTTGGATATAAGGCTTATTTTAAAATAATAGTAGTGAAGATTTTCTAAAATTAACATAATACACCTTATACGAAATAAAAATGGGAGCCTTAAGCTCCCATTTTTTAAGTAATTTTTTCAAATAAGGCTTGGGTGAGCATCTAAAATTCGAATCAATGTAGCTGCTGGTCCAGTTGGATAGCGTCGT
>NZ_BPPH01000043.1:0-15595 GCF_021602765.1 Acinetobacter sp. KAM396 | reverse complement strand
TGCTGAATATATATCCATGTTCATGGATTAAGTCCCCACTTGTTTTTAGGTGGGAACTAAATTAAGGCTTATAGGATCGCTTGGTAAGGCTGTGTTAGCCGGATGCTTACCGAATATCTAGCTCTTTCATCACCACACTATGCACATTAATTGTGGCAGGATGGCTCCAAATAGAAACGATAACGACTACACCAGTTGGTTTCATTGCTGCAACGAGTGTATCCATGACTTTATTGACACTACTACATTCAAAAGCGACATCTACACCGCGGTCTTCTGTAATTTTCATTACCTCAGCAACTACATCAACCTTAGATGGGTCTAGTACATAATCGGCAACACCCGCTTCTATCGCTTTTTCTTTACGTTTTGCACTCAGTTCAGTAATGATGACCGTGAGACCTTTAGCCTTTAAAATAGCAGATAAAAGTAAGCCTATTGGGCCTGCTCCACCAACCAGTGCGATATCGCCAGCTTTTGCGCCACTTCTGACATAGGCATGATGACCGACAGATAAAGGTTCTATCAATGCTGCTTGGTCTAAAGGAATATCATTTGAAATAGGATGAACCCAACGCCGCTGAACTGCAATTTTTTCAGAAAGCCCACCACCGCGTCCGCCTAAACCAATAAAGTTCATATTTTTTGATAAATGATACTTATCATTGGGGCCAGTCGGGACATCATCCGCAATAATATAGGGTTCAACTACGACATGTTGTCCAATTTGGATATCGTCTACACCCTCACCAACTGCATAAACTACGCCTGAAAATTCATGTCCCATTGTTACAGGTGCAGATTCTCCCGAAATTGGATGTGGATGACCACAAGGTGGAATAAAAATAGGACCTTCCATGAATTCATGTAAATCTGTACCGCAAATACCACACCACGCAACTTGAATTCCAACTGTGCCTGGAAGTACTTTCGGTTCAGGGATATCTTCAATTCGAATATCCCCTCGGTCATAAAAACGAGCTGCTTTCATTTTGTATTCCTTATATTGATGTTAACGGTAAACCATTCCACCATCTGTCAAAATAGACTGACCTGTAATGTAGTTTGCATCCTCACTGGCTAAAAATGCAACTAATGCAGCCACGTCATCTGGTGTTTCAGCACGTCCTAAAGCAATACTATCTACAAATTTTTTATACGTTTGACCAATTGGTGTACCTGTAATTTCAGAGAACCGCTGATCTATTTCGACCCACATGTCAGTACCCACAACACCTGGACAATAACTATTTACAGTAATTTTAGCACTGGCATATTCTTTAGCCGCAGCTTGCGTCAATGCACGAACTGCAAATTTAGTTGCCGAATAAACACCGAGCAAAGCAAAACCTTCATGACCTGCTATTGAGCATGCATTAATAATTTTTCCAGCCTGTTGGCGTTGTTTAAATTTATTTGCTGCGGCTTGAATCCCCCAAAGTACACCACCGACATTGATGTTCATAATTTGGGTAAATTCACTCGGCGTTACTTCTGCCAAAGCTTTGACTTGTGCAATACCTGCATTATTAATCATGATATCAAAACCATTAAGTGTCGATTCTACATGATTAATAGCGTCACTGATTTGTATTGTATCTGAAATATCCGCAATAAATGCGGTGGCTTTTACGCCAAAGGCTTCAACCTCTTTTTGAACACTATTTAACTTTTCTTGGTGAAGATCGACCAATCCAATATGAACACCTTCTTGTGCTAAACGTAAGGCAATACCGCGTCCAATACCTTGTGCCGCACCCGTAATTAATGCAACTTTATTGTTTAAACCTCTAGGCATGTTGCGACTCCTTAGATATGAATTGCACGTTGCATCGCAGACAAGACCGACTCATGCATAGCCTCAGATAAAGTAGGATGAGGAAAAATGACTTGTGCTAAGCTTTCATCGGTTGCTTCTAGATATTTTGCGATCGCAAAACCTTGGATGTGTTCGGTGACTTCATGCCCAACCATGTGAGCACCCAACAATTCACCTGTTTCCTGACTAAAAATGGTTTTAACAAATCCTGCGCTATCGCCCAAAGCCAATGCCTTACCATTGGCTTGCAAAGGAAACTTACCCACATTGATATTCAAGCCCGCAGCTTTCGCTTTCTGTTCTGTCAAACCAATACTGGCCACTTGCGGATGGGTAAAAATACAGCCCGGAATTTGTGTACGATCTAAAGCATGTACATGACTTAGGCCTGCAATTTTCTCCACACAAAGAATGGCTTCATGACTGGCTTTGTGTGCCAAACACGGTGCGCCTGCGACATCACCAATTGCATAAATGCCCACTACATTGGTTTTACACCATGAGTCGACTTTAATAAAACCATTCTCAAATTCAATTCCCAAAGCTTCTAGGCCAAGATTTTCAGCATTTGGTTTCACGCCAATAGCTGAAAGCACCTTTTCAACAGTAATGATTTGTACACCTGTGGCAGTTTCAATATGACAATGTACTTGAGCCTGATCAGTTTCTATTTTTTTTACAGTCGCTTCGGTTAAAACCTGCATACCCTGCTGTTCAAATTGCTTTTGTACATACTTCGCAACCTCAATGTCTTCGCTAGGAAGAATCTGCTTTGCAATATCAACCAAGGTGACTTGGCAGCCTAAGTCTTGGTATAGGCTTGCAAACTCACTGCCTATAGCACCCGAACCAATGACTAGTAAAGATTTTGGTAATTGTTCTGGAACTAAAGCCTCTTTATAACTCCAGACCTGATGGCCATCTACAGGAATATGAGGCAAATTGGCCGCACGTGCGCCTGTTGCGACAATAATATGCGGTGCAGAAATCTGCTGTTTTTGACCATTCGCATCTGTAAGCTCTAATTGCTCTTTGGCAATAAACTGGGCTGCTGCGTTAAAAACAGTGATTTGATTTTTTTTCAATAGTTGACCGATACCTTGCACCAGTTGCTCAGAAACCTGTCTGCTATGATGGACCAGTTTTTGAATATCAAAATCAATCGCGTTAAGCGTAAAGCCAAACTGCCCTGCATGTTTGAACTGCTGCGCAAGCACAGCCCCGCTCAATAATGCCTTGGTTGGAATGCATCCCCAATTAAGACATACTCCGCCTAAGTGTTGTTTTTCAACGATTGCCGTTTTTAATCCCAGTTGCGCTGCGCGAATCGCAGCGACATATCCTCCAGGACCAGCACCAATAACCACAAGATCAAATTGTGTATCTGACATGACTATTCCTCCTACACCAAAATTAATGCAGGATTTTCGACAAACTGCTTAAATGCCGATAAGAATTGAGCACCCAACGCACCATCAATGACACGATGATCACAAGACAATGTTGCGGTCACCATTTCACGAACAACAATCTCATCATTTTCAACGACAGCACGTTTCTCTGCTGCACCTAAGGCTAGAATTGCACCTTGAGGCGGGTTAATAATGGCATCAAACTGTTGAATACCAAGCATGCCTAAATTGGAAATACTGAAACTGCCCCCTTGAAACTCATCAGGTGCCAATTTTCCAGTTTTGGCACGTGTCGCCAGATCACGCATATCATTGGAAATTTGCGCCAAAGATTTACGGTTCGCTGCTTTAATAATTGGCGTGATCAGTCCATTTTCGATGGCTACAGCAACCGAAATATCAGCCTGTTCAAACTGTAAAATCTGCTGATTCTCTTCATCAAACTGAACATTAACTTGTGGAACTTTAATCAGTGCAGCAGCAGCAGCTTTAATCAGCATATCGTTAATGGACAGTTTGACTTGCGGTACAGTACTGTTAATTTGCTGACGCAAAACCTGAACCGACTCAACATTTAAGTCTATCGTTAAGCGAAAATGTGGTGCATTGCGTTTTGCCGCTTGTAGCCGTGCAGCGATTGCTTTACGCATACCATTCATAGCTACGGTGGTGAATTTTGCAGACTCTGTTGGATGCGCATACTCAGTATGTTGAGCTTGTACAGGATTTTCCCGTTGATATACAGCTTCAACATCTTCCTTACAGACTCGTCCACGTGAACCTGATGCGCGACAATCATGCAAATTAATGCCCCATTGTTTTGCCAAACGGCGGGCAACAGGTGTCGCTAGAACATAACTGTCATCTGCTTTAGATTTCGCGGCTTTCGTGCTGGCTTGATGACGTACATCTGGCCAAGAACCACCAGCAGCTTGAACTGCGGCCTGAATATCTTGAACACTGATACGGCCTTCACGTCCAGAACCCGTAATCTGAGCCAAGTTTACATTATGCTTTTCAGCCAATTTCAAGGCATGTGGCGTTGCAAAAATATCATCGCTTTGTTGGTAGCCTTGTAACTCATCAGGAATAGAATATCCGCCCTGAGTCACCGCTTTTGATCCATTACCAACACTGTTCTGTTTAGGAGCAGCTTGTACTTTGGTTTCAACTTGAGCCACATCGACTTTTTCAGGAACCGCTGCTACCGCTTTATTTTCAGTTACAGCAGGTGTTCCACCTAAAGACTGTGCAAATGCTTCAACTTCTGCATCGGAAACTTGAGCGTCTGCACAAATTGCAATGATTCCACCTACGACCAGTGTGTCACCATCGTTAGCAATAATTTTTCGTAGCAGGCCATCAAAAGGTGCCTCCAATACATTGACGATTTTTGTGGTTTCAATTTCACAAATTTCCTGTCCTTTACTAAATTGGGTACCTTCCTGAATCAGCCATTGGGCAATCGTACCCTCTTCCATGGACAAACCCCATTTTGGGATTTCTAAAGTTTTAATTTCGCTCATCCTAAGCCTCCAACGTCTTGCGTACAGCCTGTTCGATGCGTTCTACACTAGGTAGCCATTCTTTTTCTAATACTGGTGAAAATGGTACGGGTGAGTGTGGTGGAGTGACTAATTCGATTGGTGCTTTAAGATAATGAAAGCCCTTCTGTGCAATAAGCGCAGCCACATCATGTCCGAAACCACAACGCGCTGCTGATTCATCTACAATCACCACACGGCCTGTTGAAGCTACTGACTCTAAAATGCCATCTTCGTCTAATGGAGAAATGGTTCTAGGGTCAACCACTTCAACCGAAATTCCTTCTTTTGCGAGCTTGTCAGCAACTTCATTAGCACGATGCACCATCAAGCTTAAGGCAATAATGGTGATATCTGTGCCCTCACGGGTGTAATTTGCGACACCAAAAGGAATAGTGTAAGCCTCATCTGGCACTTCGCCCTTAATGTCGTACAACAACTTGTGTTCACAAAAGACTACTGGGTCGTCATCTCGAATGGCTTGAATCAACAACCCTTTTACATCATAGGCACTTGAAGGCACCACTACTTTTAAACCAGGCACTGAGGCAAACACGTTATATGGCGACTGAGAATGCTGCGCTGCTGCGGAAAAACCTGCACCAATCATGCCACGTACAACGAGTGGCGCTTTGGCTTTGCCGCCAAACATGTAGCGAAATTTAGCTGCTTGGTTATACAGCATGTCATAACACACGCCGTAAAAATCCATAAACATTAAATCTGCCACAGGTCTTAAACCCGTTGCAGCAGCCCCTGCCGCCATACCAATAATCGCTGATTCTGTAATTGGCGTATCAATGACTCGTTCAGAACCAAATTCAGTCCATAAGCCTTTGGTTACACCGAGTACACCGCCAAAACCTTCCAGTTTATTGTCATCGGTATTTTTGCCACCATGCCCACCACGAACATCTTCACCGACCACAATGACACTTGGGTCTCGGCGCATTTCTAATTCAATTGCTTCTTTAATCGCGTTTCGATAACTTTTATTTGGCATTTTTCTACTATTCCTTTAGTAAGAGACGTAAACATCAGTAAGTAACTGAGAGACTTCTGGGTACTTAGCTGCGCGTGCTTTTGCAACGGCATCGTCTACATTGGCTTTAGACTGGGCGTCAATCGCATCGAGTTTGGCTTCGTCAATTTTCCCTTTGACTTTTTCACGGAATATCTTCAATGGGTCTTTATGTTCTTTGACATAATCCAGTTCTTCTTTGGAACGAATAAGTCCCGGATCACCTTCAAAATGTCCATAAAAACGGTTGGTTACTGTTTCAATCACACTCGGACCTTCACCACGGCGGGCACTTTCAATGGCTTTTTGTGCAACTTCATACACAGCAAAAAAGTCTGTTCCATCTACTTTTTCAGCGGGTAAGCCAAAACCTGCTGCTCGGCCTGCAATGTCTTTACTGCCTACGGCATAATCATGTGCAGTACCTTCACCAAAACCGTTATTTTCAAAAACAAAAATCACAGGGAGCTTTAACACCACAGCCATATTCATTGCTTCAAAAGTTAAGCCCTGATTTGAACCACCATCACCGGTAAAAGATAGACCAATCCCACCATTTTTCAGTGTTTTAGCACTTAAAGCTGCCCCAATAGCCAAAGGTGGACCACCACCTACAATACCGTTTGCACCGAGCATGCCTTTATCTAAATCCGCAATGTGCATTGAGCCGCCTTTACCACGACACAAACCATCATCTTTACCAAAAATTTCTAGCATCATGGCGTGAATGTCACAGCCCTTAGCAATACAATGTCCATGTCCACGGTGTGTTGATGTAATGAAGTCCTTATCTGTTAAATTTTCGCAGATCCCTACGGCAACAGCTTCCTCACCGCTATAGAGATGGATGAAACCAGGGATATCACCTGTATTGTTTTCATCGTGAAGTCGATCCTCAAATTCACGAATGTCGCGCATTCTTTTGTATGCTGCTAGCAATTGCTCTTCCGTTAATTGCATATATTTGTTCCTTATTCACTACGCTTAAAAGAAAATCCAAAATTGAATAATTGGATTTTTAAATCGTATATTTATATAAGAATATTTTTACTTAATTTCATATTAGACTAAAAAAATATAATGCATAAAAAGATGAGATAAATATTAAAAACAGAAGGTTATGAAATTAAAAATTTTTGTAAAATTTTACAACAGCTCAATCACATACAAAAACAAACCTTTAACCAACCTTTGTTTTATATGATAAGTTTTTTGCCCTGTTTTAATATTATTAATGCATTTAAAGCAGTTTATTTAATATCAGGGTATATGTTAATTATTTTAAACGACGGAGTGTTTGAAATGGATTTAAATAACACAGTATTAACTGGAAAGAAGCTACGTGGCGCTGAGAAAATGGCGCGTATTCCGATTAAAGTTGTTCCAACGGAAACGACACCGAAAAAGCCAGAATGGATTCGGACTAAAATTATTCAACCCGAGGAAGTTCAAATCATTAAGGATTTATTACGACAACAGAAACTACATACGGTTTGTGAAGAAGCGGCCTGCCCCAATTTGCCGCAATGCTTTAGCGGAGGGACTGCAACGTTTATGATCATGGGAGATATTTGTACTCGCCGCTGTCCATTCTGTGATGTCGCACATGGTCGTCCTAATATCCTGGATCCTAATGAGCCAAAGCATCTGGCTGAAACAGTCAAGAATCTAAACTTAAAGTATGTCGTGATTACTTCTGTTGATCGAGACGACTTAAAAGATGGTGGTGCACAGCATTTTGCAGATTGCATTCGAGAAATTCGTCAAACCAGTCCAGAGACTCTGATAGAAATTTTGGTTCCTGATTTTCGTGGTCGTGCAGATATTGCCCTGAAGATTCTGAGCCAAAACCCACCCGATGTTTTTAATCATAATATTGAAACCGTTCCACGTCTGTATAAAGCCATGCGACCAGGCGCTAACTATAAGCACTCATTGGATTTACTCAAAAAATTTAAACACTACTGTCCCGACATTCCAACCAAATGCGGTTTGATGGTCGGTTTAGGAGAAGTCGAGGCTGAGGTTATTGTGTTATTAAATGATTTGAAAGATTATCAAGTGGACTATGTCACAATCGGTCAATACTTACAGCCATCTAAATCTCATGCGCCAATTCATCGTTTTGTTACGTTGCAAGAGTTTAAGCATTATCAAACACATGGAGAGCGCTTAGCGTTTAAAAATATTTGGAGTGCGCCATTAGTACGATCAAGTTATTTTGCAGACCGTCAGTATCATGGTGAAGCTGTGCCTAGCCCTTACATGAGCGAATGAATTTTCATCCTATTTACGTTTATTAACATTTCAGATGGAAATAGCCATTTTCAGCTCATAAGAACACTTTTAAAGTAACTCAAGGACTGGTAAAGCCATAAGATATGATTTAACCAAGCAAAGATAAAAGCATTTAAAATTGAAGCAAGAAGAAATGACGTAAATCACTATAAATTTGGAAACTCATTTCTAAAATTTAAAAATATTACAGTCTGATCATAAAGGAATATGATATGAACCTGTTCAATACCGCATCTGCAAAAAATCTGCAAACAACCCATTTAATTAATCAACATACTGTACATGCGGCTCCTGTTTTAGCCTTACCTCCAGAAGATAAAACGTCTTTATTTCGCCGCTCTATCCAACATAATTATGCCGACTTACTCAAAATAGCTGATGATTCAGATATGGCGATTGGTCTCACAGATCATCAAGGTACTCTCTTATGGACATGGAGTAGTTCTGCAATGCTTTCTTCTGCCGAACAGGTTCATTTTATTGAGGGTGGGCATTGGTCTACACAGGCTGTTGGGACCAATGCGATAGGTATGACTTTAAACAGCCAAATATCAAGTTGTGTCTATTCTCATGAAAACCAAATGGACAGTGTTCGAGATTGGGTTTGTTATGCAGCACCGATCTGGGATCCGACATCAGGGCAATTTCATGGCATTATTAACCTTTCCACAAAATATAAAAAACATACTCCTTTGGGGCTGCTTGCAGTTGAACGCTGTGCGGATTTAATACAACGAGCCATAAAGTTTGAACAGCAGAATTTTTTATACATTAAGGCGCTAGGCTCGCCTTGGGTTCAATTTAATGGGCATACCTTGAACTTGAGTCACCGTCAAATTGAAATACTTTGCATTTTAGCTTTGCACCCCCATGGCATTGGTTTAGAAGAGTTACACTATGCCCTTTATGGTGAGCGTAGTGTCAGCTTAAAAACCCTAAAGGCTGAGCTTTCACAACTTCGTAGCCTATTACCTCATTCAATTGAGCCTCGGATTTATAGGCTTAGCTGTGAAGTCCAATGTGATTTTTTAAGTGCTGAACAATCATTAAATGCAAATCTTATTTCCAGTACATTCTCACTATATAAAGGTAGCTTTCTCTCTAAATCAGAAAGCCCTTTACTCAGCACTTGGAGACATTGTTTTGATGCCCGTTTGAGCCAGTTGATCTATCAAATAAAGGATATCGATCAGTTATTAAGAATTATTGGGCAGACACATGACCGAATTGATGCTGTACAGCGTTTATTAGAGTTATTACCACAGGACAGTATCCACCGTAATTATTTTTCAAATCTGATTTAGATTTGATCTGTTGCTTCAATTCTAAAGTTTTATTGTGAAACAGATTGAAAAGGAAGCTTGATTTTCATACTCCTTTAATGAGAATGTACGATCAAGTCTGAACTAATACAGAATATCGCTTATAAAGCTTATAAATAAGCTTTTAGTTGTTCAAACAAGTGAGACCACCTCTTTTTGAGTAAACTTTTCTTTATCAATTTTCAGCACGTAGCGGGTATTACGCCCACCACCTTCCAGTTTATACAGCACATCGTTTTCCAAAAGCTCGGTTAGGTGACGTGTTGCTGTAGCCTTACTTACTCCAGTGAGCTTTTGATACTGTGAAGCATTAATTCCGAGAGGGAAATCATTCTCTTCGCCATTGAGTAAACGATTTAAAACTTTATTCTGGGCTTCATTGAATTCGATATGAGAATAAGTGCTCCAAAATTTCGCTTTAGTGATCGTTCGATCAAGTCGTAGTAAAGACCTATCGATACTTTTTTCTAAGGTGTTTAAAAACCAGACCAACCACTCATTGATTGTATAAGTATCATTCTGGCATTTCTCAAGGACCTCATAATAACTACTACGATTTTCATGAATGGCCACGGACATAGCATATAAACGGATACTTTGGTGATCCATTTGAGCTAATGCTAAATCTGTAATAACACGCGTAATACGACCATTACCATCTTCAAATGGATGTAATGTCACAAACCAAAAATGAGCAAGTGCAGCTCGCAATAACGGATCAAGCATTACATCTTCTCTAGAACTATTGAACCATTCTATAAATTCATTCATTAGTCCCTGTAAATGCTCTCCACCCTCAGGTGCTTCAAAGTAAACCTTGGTAGTAGTGCCATAAAGAGAACCACCAACAACCTGCATTGGTGCCTCGTTATCACGAATTTCTCCTACTTTAATTTTTTGCGCAGCATAATCAAAGCGTTCTATAGTTTGAAAAAGCCAGTTATGCCATTGTAATAAGCGCTCCATTGTTAATGGCGCATTATGATTGCTCACTGCATCCATCATGATATTGGCTAAACCTTCATTTTTATCTTGAATGGGTGCAGGATTTTCTTCTGTTACCCCTAAACGCCGAGCTAATGAGGATTTGAGTGAACGAACATTCAACTTCTCATCTTCAATGAGTGAGGATGCGACTAGATTTGTGAGCAGTGTATCTAATGGTAATGCCTCAGCTTCTGGTGATACTTTGCTCTCTCCGACTAATTGACCTATCTTCTTATGAATTAAACGTAATTTTACTGTGACAAGTGCTTCATCCCATTTAAATTTAGTCCAGTTTGCTTTTTGCCATACCCATTTTTTCATAAGCATTCCCCCTACTGCATGAGCCGATTGTAACACCTATTCGGCTCATTTAGTGAGCTATTAATTGAGTTATTAATGAGTTATTCAGCTCATTTATGACTATTGACCTAATAAAACCTAGATTGTGAGCCGAATAATTGGCTTACACAGCTCATATAGTGAGCCAAATATACAGGTTATTTGGCTCATTTACTTCTTTTAGCCATTAGGTTGGTTCTGTTAATTTTTAATGCGATCAGGCTTTGTTGCACAAACCTATGTGTAAAGGCTTTTTCAGCGATATAATTTTCAAATGAAGAAGCCTACACCTAAAATCTATCGTACAACCAATTGGTCCTCGTATAACCAAGCTTTAATCAAGCGAGGAAATATTTCAATCTGGTTTGCTCCTAAGACGCAATGGTATGCACAACCACAAGGCAAGCACGGACGAAATCAAACTTATTCCGATACAGCGATTCAATGCTGTTTAATGATCAAATCTCTATTCCGTCTTTCTTTACGTATGGTTACTGGCTTTGTTCAAAGCCTGATTAAACTCTGTGGCTTGAATTGGACAGCGCCAGATTACTCCACCCTTTGTAGACGACAAAAGCATATTGATATTGCGATAAGCTATCAGAAAAGTCGTGATGGGTTACACCTACTCGTCGACTCTGCGGGTTTAAAATTTTTAGGTGAAGGCGAATGGAAGCGTAAAAAACATCAGCCTGAATACCGTCGGCAATGGCGTAAACTGCATATTGGTATAGATGTTGAAACACTGCAAATACGTGCCGTTCAGCTTACGACAAATAATGTCAGTGATTCACAAGTACTAGGTGATTTACTGGATCAAATTCCACTAGATGAGCGAATAGATTCTGTCTATACCGATGGCGAGTACGACACGAAGTACTGCAGACAAGTGATTTCAGATCGTCAAACACATGCAGTAATTCCACCCAGAAAGAATGCCAAGCCCTGGAAAGATTCTAAAATAAGTTCAATAGAACGAAATGAGTTACTTCAAACGGTTAAACATTTAGGCAGAACCCTATGGAAAAAATGGTCGGGTTATCACCGTCGTAGTTTGGTGGAAACCAAGATGCATTGCATCAAATTATTAGGAGAAAAGCTGACGGCAAGACATTTTCAAAGTCAGGTCAATGAAATTCATGCGCGTGTGGCAGTTCTGAATAGATTTACGGAATTAGGTAGACCTCACACCCAAGTTGTCTCTTGAATTTGAATGGATTGGGGAAAACTCAGCTTTTGAATGTTTATGCAACAAAGCCCAGTCAATCTCATAGTCTAGTTTGAATAAAAACTTATCTATGTACCTTCAATTTTAAGCATGGTTTGATTCTCTCTTTTCAAATAAATGGCCATGCAATACTCAGTAAAAATAATAGCCCTAATACGGCACAACTCATTTGCCAAAAACGTAAAGGATCACGTTCAATGATTGCTGGTGGTTTAGAGTTTAATAATTCTTTGGAAGGATGCGTTAGATTATGAATAAGTTCAGATAAGGCCTCAAAACGATGTGTCGGTTCAATACTCAGCGCTTGGCCTAAAATTTTATCTAACCATATAGGTAAATCAGGCCGATATTTCCTGATGGAATAGTATTGAACTTTTTTAAGCTGCTTTAAACTGTTACAGCGAGCTAAATCTGTCCCATAAGGTAATTGTTTGGTCAGTAAATAATAGGCCATTACCGCCAAAGAAAATTGGTCTGAATGTACAGATGGCGAATGATCAATAAAATACTCCGGTGCCATAAATGCTAAGGTTCCGAGTGGTCGATCCGCATTTTTAGGATTAATTTCGACCAGGCCTCTTACTGCTGTTGAACCATAATCAATCAGTTTAATTTTCATGGCACTTTCTGTATTTAAAACAATGATGTTTTTTGGCCGTATATCCTGATGCAGCATCTCCAGCCGGTGCATTGCATTTAAAGCCAAAGCTGTTTGTTGCAAAATTGGTAAAATCTCATCGAGATTTAAAGGCTTTTCCTGGCGATGCAGCCATTGAGCCAAAGTTTCACCCTGTAAATATTCATAACATTGGAATAAATATTTTTTCTCAGTGTTATGTGGATAACACTGCATCAGGTTGTCATGCTTCAGACGTTTTGATACCCAATCTTCGAGTTGAAATTGCTCTACGGCATACTTATCTTGCTGTAAATCTACCCCCAAAGTTTTTATAACCAAAGGCTGCTGCTGAGTATCGTGTGCCAAATACAGGCAACTGCGATGATTTTGGTGCAAAATCTTATCAATCACATAGCCTTCAAAAACTTCACCTTTACTGAGCTGTTGTGGAAATACATAATCCTGCTGAATATGAAACTGATTCAGTTCAGGCAACTGTTCTACACGGATCACCTGGAAACTTAAGTTATCATCACTGCCCTGTTCTAAAGCTTTTTCAACTAATCCTTTGGCAAGTTGATTTAAATCTGCATCTATTAAAGTTAAATCTAATAATTGTTGATCTGTGACAAATTCATAGACCCCATCGGTCATTAGTAAAAAAATATCTTTTTCTTTGAGTTCAATATTTCGATAATCAATTTCAATACGATAATCCGCACCTAAGGCTCGACTAAGATAATGCTCTTTGGAAGACAACCAGACACGATGATCATGGGTTAGTAATTCAATTTCATGATCGCGAATGCGGTAAATACGACTATCACCAACATGAAAAACATGGGCTTGTTGCTGTTTTAAAATCAGTGCAGATAAGGTACAGACATACCCTCGGTCTTTATCAAAACGTCCTTGACTTTGTTGAGTCTGTGCATAAAGCCATGAATTGGTCGCGCGGATCACTCGTTCTGCTGAAGTCTGTGTACTCCAGGCATCTGAAGTAGAATAATAATCCGATAAAAAACTGCTGACTGCAGTTTCTGCTGCAATATGGCTGACATTGCTGCTACCGATTCCATCCGCTATAACACATGCAATACCTTTCTGTTTCAGCACATGTCCTTCGGGCAGATATACTCCATGGAAATCCTGGTTCTGTTGTTTAACTCCGGCAGTAGAATATTGCCCAATACTGACTTTTAATGTTTTTTTCATGCTGAAAGCTCAAAAAGGGATCTATATGATCCCTTTATAAAATGATGAATGTTAAAATTCTTTTTTAACACCAGTACGGACATGGGTGGTATAAAGTGCCAGACCTGTTAATGCCAAACCGCCCACCAGATTACCTAAAGCAACCGGCAGTTCATTCCATAGGAAGTAGTCAGCAATCGAGAAGTCACCGCCCATCATCATGGCAAATGGGAACAGGAACATGTTCACGACAGAGTGCTCAAAGCCCATGGCAAAGAACAGCATAATTGGCATCCACATGGCAATAAATTTGCCACTCACCGTAGTAGACATCATCGCGCCAATGACACCTAATGACACCATCCAGTTACACAGCATGCCACGGATAAAAATAGTCATCCAGCCGGCGAATCCGTATTCGGCATAACCTAATGTCCGCTCCTCGCCAATATGCGCAATTTTTACGCCGACAGGGTTTGGATCTGCTGCAAAACCCATGGTATAAACCGCTGCCATGAGCACCGCAACGACTAAACAGCCTGTAAAGTTCCCTACAAACACCAAGCCCCAGTTTTTTAGAATACGTCCCCATGTCACCCCTGGGCGTTTATCTAGCCATGCCAGCGGCGTAAGTACAAACACCCCAGTTAATAGGTCATAGCCCAATAAATACAACATACAAAAACCAACTGGAAACAGGAGCGCACCAATCAATGGTGATCCTGTTTGCACGGCTATGGTAATGGCAAATACCGCTGCCAAGGCCAGAATGGCCCCTGCCATAAAGGCACGAATCAATACATCACGGGTTGCCATATGCAATTTGGATTCACCCGCATCTACCACTTTTTTTGCAAACTCTGCAGGAGCAAGATATGCCATGTTGTCGTCCTCTTTTTCAATATACAGACCTGTTTTTCAAAAAAAAGACGCCTAAGATCAATGAAGACCTTAGGCGCCGTTGCCTTAAATGCTTGAACAGTTAAAGGTGAATGGCGTCATTGCCATATACCTCAAAGTACAAGCAAAAGCTATGCCATAAAAAATTATTAATCTTTTAATTATTCACTGTCTTATTGAGCATAAGTTTTAAAATGATGATTGGCATGATATCTGCATCATCTACTCCGTATAACAATTTGTTTAAGAATCATTTGGAGAGGATTATGATTACCCATCGTCAACAAGTAACTGACATGATCATTTCAGCGAAAGTTTTAAAGTCAATTAAGTGGTCAGATGTTGCCAAAGAGATTGGTCTTTCTAAAGAATGGGTAACCGCTGCATGTTTAGGTCAGATGGCGTTTAATAAAGAACAAGCAGAAAAGATTGGTCAGATTTTTGGCTTAAGTGATGAAGCCGTTGCATGGCTACAGATCGTGCCATATAAAGGTTCCCTGCCAACTAGCGTGCCGACAGATCCGCTGATTTATCGCTGGTATGAGGTTGTCAGCGTCTATGGCATGACTATTAAAGAACTGATCCATGAAGAATTTGGTGATGGAATTATGAGTGCAATTGATTTCAATATGGATATTCAACGTGAGAGTAATCCAAACGGAGATCGGGTGAATGTCGTATTATCCGGAAAGTTTTTACCTTATAAAACTTATTAATCCTCCACCATAAGCATAAAAGCCATTATTAAAATGGCTTTTATTTTATCTACACTTATTAAATTCATTTATTTTTTTAAAAATCATTAGATCTCTTGCGAAAGTCATTATTGAAAATTTATCCGGTTTACCAGTGCAGCGATTAAGTTAATGCGTAAACCGAATCTTTTCCGTCTATTTCGATAGCGTTCACTTA
>NZ_BPPH01000042.1:0-15958 GCF_021602765.1 Acinetobacter sp. KAM396 | reverse complement strand
AGAAGAATATACCCTTATTTGATGTTGAGAAAAAGTACAATAAAATGATTGGAAAAATACGAGTTGTGATCGAACACATCAATAGTCAATTGAAGACATTTAGAATATTAAATGAACGCTATCGAAATAGACGGAAAAGATTCGGTTTACGCATTAACTTAATCGCTGCACTGGTAAACCGGATAAATTTTCAATAATGACTTTCGCAAGAGATCTATTAATCTGCCTTATAAGTAAATAATAAATCTGAAGATGCCGACATATAAGACTCAAAAATTGAGGATTCCTTTTAACCAGATTGTCAAGTCATGCATCATTTTTATTGATTTTCATGTAAAACTGACTTTGCAAAGCCTGTAGAATCTTTTAACTTGCAGGTAGTGGACTGCGGGATAGGCGACATACATGAAATGGGATGAAATTGGTGAGCAGCCTTGTTCGATTGCACGAACTTTGTCGGTGATTGGTGACCGTTGGACGATGCTGATTATTCGTAATGCCTTTATGGGCATGCATCGTTTTGATGATTTTCAACAACATTTGGGCGTCACGCGGCATGTATTGTCGGATCGTTTAAAGCGTTTGGTGGAACATGAAATTTTAGTCAAAGTGCCTTATGTAGAACGCCAAGAACGTTTTGAATACAAACTGACTGAGAAAGGCTTGGAGCTTTATCCCTTAATGCTGTCGATGGCAAATTGGGCAGATAAATGGATGGATCAAGGTTTAGGTAAGCCTGTGGAATACATCCATAAAAATTGTGCTAAAACGTTTCAGCCTGTCGTGGTATGTTCAGAATGTGGCGAAGAACTACATGCCAAACAGGTGAAGCCACAATTTACCTCAGTGTATTATCAGTACATCCAAGCACAGCAGAATTTAAAACAAGTCTAAATCAGTGTCGTATTCATCAGGAGCAATTTGTTATAAGCAGTTCGCTGGTTTAGGAATACCCGCTAAACGACTTAAATGACGCGCCACTAAACCTGTATTAAATTTATCCTGCAAAACAGCATTGTTAATTTCTGGGCTTACAGTTTTCATTAAAAATTTGATTAAAGGGCGGGTTGCAGGTGAGTGTCCAAATTGCTGATAAAATTGGCGTACAGCGTGCAAAATCTCAAAATGCCAAGCCGTGAGTTCGAGCGCTAAACTTTGCGCCAGTTCTTGTGCAACTTGTTCATTCCAGACAGTGTAATCCAGCAAATGTCCATCTTGATCTAATTCTAGTGTCATCTCTTGTTTCATTCACCCTTAAAAATGCTTTGAGTTTTGTATCATTACGGCGTGTTATTTTAAGCTAATACAGCGCTGATGTGCTAAACACAGCGTTGCAAAAGCTGCATAATCAATCGGATGTAAGTTTTCTGCCAAATGACCATTCAATATTTCTACATCATTTTCCAGTACATATATTTTGTCTAGCTGGGCACAAAGCGGATGGTGTTGATGCAATACCGCATCACCCATCAGTACAACGCTATCTTGCGGAGCGTACAGAGCGTTTAGCTCTGCTAAAATTGCTGCTGTGCTATCAAATCTCGCTTGGATTAAATATAAATTTGCGTCAGTCATGCTTTTCTCTTTAGATGTTTAGATGTGGTCAAATGATCAATCAAACTGTTAAACCACCAATCAATCTACCAATATAAAACCCGATCAAAGGTTTGAATCAGCTCGCGATTCAGTTCCACCCATTCAATCTCATGTACCGTATTTTTGATAAACGGTGAGTGAGCATGTTTATGTTCAATCAAAATTGGGCTGAGGTCATAAAACTCAAAGCTATCGACCAAGTTGGATGCCACTTTAAAGGCATGTTTTAGTGAATCAAAAGCCAGTTCCGACTGTAATAGGCTTAATGCCGCATCTTGTAATAACACTTTGACTTCACAACCAAAAGTTGCCAGTACCATTGTTGCAGACAAGCTTTCATGCACTTGTAAGCTGTTTAAATTGGCCTGACGTAAAACCACGAGTACAGTTTTCACACAATTTACCTTTTAAATGCAACAGATTTACAAAATGAATCGCTTAAAATTGAATCAGGCGTTCTGTGGTTTGCACTGCATCGGCCAGTTCGCCCAAGCCAACCAATTCAAAGCCTGCAGCTAAATTGTGTTGGCTTAGTTGATGGCGTTTGGCATTGTCTGCATCGCTAATACCACGTGCCAGTGCTGCACTTACACATACCGGTAAACGAATAGACAATTTTTGCCATTCTGTTTTGAGATTGCGTTGATCATCGGGTACCCATTGCAACTCATTCGCTACAGCAACGCCATCTTGATAAAAAAACACACGAAAAGCCTCATTTTTCTGTTGTAAGGCTTGAGCAAGACCAAGTGCATGCCATGCATGAATAGAGGTTGGTGGGGAGGTTATTAGTAATAAGGTGCTCATCAAAATTCACTAATGCAATGTGCTAAGGCGCATTCAGACTTTATAAAAAAGGTAGTATAAATGATTTTAGTGACTGGTGGTTTAGGCTTTATAGGCTCACACATTGCATTAAGCCTCATGGCTCAAGGGCAAGAGGTCATTATTGTAGATAATTTATCCAATGCAAGTATGCAGACCTTAGAGCGACTTGAATATATTGCAGGGCGTTATGTGCCTTTTGCCAAATTGGATGTTAGAAATACGCCCGCGCTGAACAAAGTTTTTGAACAATATTCAATTACTGCAGTGGTGCATTGTGCAGGGTTTAAATCTTTAGAAGAATCAGTACTCAAACCGCTCGAATATTATAACGATAATGTCAGTTGTATTATGAGTTTATTGCGTTCTATGCAACGTACAGGCGTGCGTCGTTTGGTGCATCTTTCAAGTATAGCGGTCTATGGAAAGTCTGGATTAAATCTAGAAGAAAGCCAGAGCTTTAATTACAGCTACGCCAATCCCTATGTAAAATCTCAACAGATGGTTGAAGAAATCATCCGCGATACTTTTAGAACTGATCATGAATGGAACATTGCTATTTTGCGCTTGAGTAATATAGCAGGCGCATTTGAACACGGTATTTTAGGCGAAGTCGTTGCACCATTACCTAAAAATATTGTTCCTTTGGCGATGCAAGTTGCAGTAAAACAGCGTGAAGCAATTGAATTACGTCAGCAAGCCAATACTGCAGATCAAACCGTAGAACGCAGCTTTGTGCATGTACTAGATGTCTGTGAGGCTGTCATCGCAAGCCTGCATTGGTTATTCGAACAAACACATAGCTGCGAAGCCTTTAATATTGCAGGAGAAGTCGTCTCAATTCAGCAGTTACTTGCACGTATCGCTGAAGTCACCGATGCGGAAATTGCTACAGTCCCTGCAATTCATTATGAATATCCTGAGTTAGATCAGTTAGGTGCAGTCGTAGATAAGGCACAACAGTATTTACACTGGCAGCCAAAACGTAGTTTAGAAAAAATGCTAGAGGATGAGTGGCGTTTTTATCAAAATACGCTCAAGCATTAAAACTAGTGCTATACAACTCTTTGAAAGTCTATTACGAAGCCTTATAGCTGAAACAAATACAACGCAACGGAATTATTGATAATAATTATCATTTACTTGACCAGCTGGTTTTTATAAGATCAATATAAGAATACTTGACATCATAATCTATTCACGAAGGAATGAGGCTGAACATGCAAACACGTATTGAACATGACACCATGGGTGAGGTTCAAGTCCCGAATGATGCACTTTGGGGCGCGCAAACTCAGCGCAGCTTACAAAATTTTAAAATAGGTAATGAGCGTTTACCACGCGCCATGATTCGCGCGATGGGTTTAGTTAAAAAAGCGGCGGCAATCACCAATGCAAACTTAGGGCAAATCCCTCAAGAACTTGCGAATTACATTGTTGGTGCGGCAGATGAAGTCATTGCAGGGCAGTGGGATAGTCAATTTCCTTTGGTGGTGTGGCAAACCGGTTCTGGGACGCAAAGTAACATGAACTGTAATGAAGTGATTGCCAATATTGCCAATCAGAAACTTGGTCATCCTTTAGGTGCTCAGAATCCTGTACATCCGAATGATCATGTCAACCGTGCCCAATCGACCAATGATTCTTTTCCAACTGCAATTCATGTCGCAGCGAGTTTGCAAATTAATGAACTACTTATTCCTGCAGTAAAGGGATTGCGTGATACGTTGCATACCAAAAGTGAAGAGTTTTCTGAAATTGTTAAAATTGGACGGACGCATTTGCAAGATGCGACACCATTAACTTTAGGGCAGGAATTTAGCGGTTATGTATCGCAGCTAGATCATGGTCTAAAACGTCTAGAACAGGCTTTAACAGGCTTGTATGAGTTGCCACTGGGTGGTACAGCTGTCGGTACAGGCTTAAATGCACATCCTGATTATGCGGTACAGGCCGCTGAGCAATTGGCACAGCTGACAGGCTTAGCTTTTGTGACTGCACCCAATAAGTTTGAGGCTTTGGCTGGGCGCGATGCCGCAGTTTTTGCTTCGGGTGCATTAAAAACTTTAGCAGTGAGTTTAAATAAAATTTCCAATGATATTCGCTGGTTAGCAAGCGGTCCACGTTGTGGTTTGGGTGAATTGCGAATTCCAGAAAATGAACCTGGTTCAAGTATAATGCCGGGCAAGGTTAATCCAACACAAAGCGAAGCAATGACCATGGTAGTTGCACAAGTGTTGGGTAATGACACCACAATCAACTTCGCAGGTGCATCGGGCAATTTTGAACTCAATGTATTTATGCCAGTGATCGCATATAACTTATTGCAGTCCATTCAACTCTTGGGTGACGCTTGCAATAGCTTTAATGAACATTGCGCCGTGGGCATTCAAGCAAACCGTGAAAAAATAGATCACTTTTTGCATGATTCACTCATGTTAGTCACCGCTTTGAATCCTGTAATTGGTTATGAGAATGCAGCGAAAGTAGCTAAAACGGCTTATAAGGAAAATAAAACCTTAAAGCAAGTTGCAGTAGAGCTGAATTTGGTCACAGCAGAGCAGTTTGATGAAGTGGTACGCCCTGAACAGATGATTGCACCTAACACTAAATAGCCAGTTCGAAGCTTAGTTAAAAGTCTGGGGTTGTCTGCTTATCAAGCGTGATAACCCCAGACTTTGTTTATAAAAATCAGTAAAACTGTTGCAGATTAGTAAGAAGTCATTAGACATTATTGATGTTGATTCAAATTCAATTTATTTATAAATAGATATCGAGAAATAAGGAAATCAACATGAGCAATAATAATCCATCTAGTCAAGAATCTAATCCACAAAAAGAATCCAATGAGGATAAGGGTAAGCACGATCTTTATAAAAATACCGAGCCACAGAAAAAGCCAAATGCAGAGCCAGACCATCCGCTTAAGGAGCAGAAGTAAATAGTTTGGTCTAGGATTTAAAACTAATCATTTTTATGATCAAATCGTCAGCCCGCTGCAATTAGACGCCTATCTTCTTTGTGCGACTTTAACTCAAGAATAAGCGATAACATCCAGCATTGAATAAATTATGATTGTTGATAAAATGCATCTCCCTTGTTGTTTAGGTGTTTGCGTATTACGCCGTAAATAACAGTTTTTAAAATTTAAGGTTTTATTCAATGCTCTCAATTTATTTAACAGATGTTCAGCAACACGTGCAATTTAAAGATTACCCGGGTGAGCAGCCTGTTAAATTCATCTTGAATTTTAAAAAGATTTTTCCAAGTGTGATGGAGCTTTTACTACCTGTATTGCCTGAAAACGAAAATCTGGAAGAAATGACATGGGAATCGACCACTGCAGATTTAGAATTATTTAAATTGCTACTTAGTGGGTGGGGCGTGATTGAATTGCGTTTAAATGCACTTAGTCAATTTAAGGTCAAAACTTTTGCAGATCAGTTAGTCAAACAAGCCCAACAAAAACGCAAAGCATTTGCCAAGGCGCAACCACAATTAAAAACAGTGGAACTGGATTATTTATTCATGCATGAAACGCATGCCTTGATTGATGCAGAATTGGTTGAAGTCGGTGAAAAATTCTATTTACCTATTTTGCGCGATTTATGGAAAGGCAAAGTTTCTGCAAAAGTGCTCGAAGCGAAATTCTAAATATTCATTTAATATCAAATTCAATAGATATTTTGCATAAATCAAGAAATGATCGCTATATTCATATTTAAATGGATATTGAAAGTTCTTCTCCCTTTGGGATGAGGAATACATTTCGCAAGAGGATGAGGGGATTTCTTAGAAAAAACTCTCTCTGAGGAGCATGCTCTGCAAGTCTCCTAAAAGGAGAAGGAAATTCCTTTGCAGTGATTCAAAAAGGATTTATGAAGAATCCTAATATAAACGTGAAGAAAGCAGGGATAGTGTCTACAAATAAAGACACTATCCCTTTTTAATCAATTAAAACCAGTCTGCTTGCATGGCTGAGCAGCTATCATCAAAACTACACAGCAGTTTGGCTTGATGCTCTATTTCAGGCAACTCCCAACGTATAAAATAACGAGCGGCTTGTAATTTCCCTAACCAAAAGTGTTGGTCTTGCTCGTGTGTAGATGCTGCATAATGCAAATGTGCTTTGTTAGCCATCTCTAACCAGAGCCAAGCAATCATGGTTTTACCCATCATATCTAAATACAAGGCTGAATTTGCCAGTCCTTCATGAATTTTGCCTTGTTGTAAGGCAGCACCAAGAGTTTGTGTGGTCTTTTGTACAGTGTCTAAATGCCTACGGAAAATTGTGGCCAGTGTTTGTATTTCAGGGTGGGAGACTTCAGTTAGCGTTTGCTGTATTCGCTGTATGAGTAAGCTTAAGCCTTTTCCCTGATGCTGCCATAATTTACGACCCAGTAAATCTAATGACTGAATCCCGAAAGTACCTTCATGAATAGGGTTCAGTCGGTTATCTCTATAATATTGCTCTATAGGATAATCACGGGTATAGCCCGCACCACCTAGAACCTGAATAGCCAAATCATTCGCTTTAGGGCCATAAGCAGAAGGGAAGGACTTTACAATAGGCGTAATTAAATCCAGTAAAATTTCACTGTCAGTATCATGATTTGCTTGGTGTTCATCTATTAAACGTGCTGCAAATAAACATAAAGCCAAACTGCCTTCAACATAGGACTTTTGTGCCAACAACATACGCTTTACATCGGTATGCTCAATAATATTAACTGGCTTACTGTTAGGATTTTTCTCAGTCGCTAAACGACCCTGTGGACGCTGCTTGGCATATTCCAAAGATTCCAAATAGCCACGGTAACCAATCATGGTTGCACCTAGGCCCACACCAACACGAGCTTCATTCATCATCTTAAACATATATTTAAGACCAGAACCCGCTTCACCAATTAAATAGCCTAAGCAAGCATCTTGCTCACCAAAATTCAGTACGGTAGATGTTGTGCCACGATAGCCCATTTTGTGTAATAAGCCCGCAAGTTGTAGGTCATTGGCTTCTGCTAATGTACCGTCTAAATGCGTTCTGAATTTAGGCACAATAAATAGGGATATGCCTTTTACCCCTTGTGGTGCATCTTGAATACGTGCCAAAACCAAATGCACAATATTTTCGGTAATGTCTTGATCACCACCAGAAATAAACATTTTTTGGCCTTTAATCAGGTATTGTCCATCTGCTTGCGGAATGGCTTTGGTGGTCAAATCCCCTAAAGATGAACCAACATTTGGTTCTGTCAGTGCCATCGTGCCAGAAAAACGACCACTGAACATGTGCGGAAGAAAGCGCTGTTTTTGTTCTGCTGTACCAAACGCTTGAATTACATTGGCTGCAGCAGCAGTCAGGAATGAATAGGCCACTGTAGATGGGTTGGCAGACATAAAATAAGCATTTGCAGCCATATTAATAAGCGTAGGCAATTGCATGCCGCCGTCTGCATAATCATGCTGTGCACAGAGCAAACCTGCGTTAGCAAACTGTTGCCATGCAGTTTTCACTTCGGCAATGGTTTCTACCTTTTTTCCATCAAAACTTGGTTCTTGCTGATCAGCTTTGCTGTTATGCGCTGCAAAATAATCGCAGGCGATGCCTTTGGCTGTATGCAGGATACTGTCAAAAGTGACTTTGTCATGTTCCTGATAACGCTCAAACGAGTTCAATTGCTCAGCATTAAATACCTGATACAACATAAATTCTAAATCTTGATCGTTGATGAGCTGTGTCATGGTTTACCCGAATATTTTTATATTGAGGTTAAAAATAACAGTTGCTAGATTAGCTGACGATTGTCAATAATGACATCAAAGCAGCTAAAAGTGACAAATTGAATTAGAACGATGAAGCAAGTGGTAATTCTAGCCTTTGATGGTGCTTTGGCATCGGCTATTACAGGTATTGTTGATTTATTTTCTATGGCTGGTGCCAGTTGGAACCGTATTCAAAACCAGCAGATTGAACGTCTGTTTGAAGTGAAAATTGCCAGTCCCAAAGGGCAAAGTATTCAATGCATTAACGGCATTAAAATGCATGCAGAACTGAGCTATCAGGAAATTCAATATGCAGACCTTGTGGTTGTACCAACCATTGGTGCAGCTTTATTGTCTGTGCTGCAACGAACACCAGAATTGATAATTTTTTTACAGTACGCACAGCAGCAGCATTTCATGATTGCGGCAAATTGCACAGGCAATTTCTTCTTGGCTGAAGCGGGAATTCTAAACGGCAAGCAGGCTACGACGCATTGGGGTTTTGAGGCTATTTTTAAGCAGCGCTATCCACAAGTTGAATTAAAAGTAGAGCGAATGATTACCCATGCAGATCATATCTACTGTGCAGGAGGGGGATTAGCATGGTTTGATTTGGGTTTGCACTTAATTGAGCGTTTTTATGGCTTTGAAGTTGCGATTCAGACTGCAAAATCTTTTGTCATTGATTATCGCCGTGACAGCCAGTTGTCATACTCCTTAATGAAAATTGCTAAACCACATCAAGATGCGTTAGTGCAGGAAGTTCAAAACTGGATGGAACAGCATTATTCGCAAAACTTTAACTTAGATGAGATCGCTCAGCATTTCAATCTAAGCACCCGCAGCCTCATTCGCCGTTTTAAAGCAGCATTGGATTTAGCACCGAATCAATATTTACAGGCCATGCGTATAGAAGCTGCACGTAAACAATTAGAACAAACTGACTATACCGTTGAGCAGATCATGCTGGCAGTTGGATACAATGACAGCAGTTCGTTTCGCCGTTTATTTTTAAAGAAAACAGGGCTGACTCCTTTAGATTATCGCCGTCGTTTTAGCCGACATTTTTAAGTTGGTTTAAAAATGAGGAAAGCACTAATAGTACCAATTGACCAAAATATCCTAAGCAAAAATTTTAGAAATTTCCTGTCTTAAAAAATGATGTCTTGAATTTTCCTGTAAATCTTTATGCCAATACATCCCCATATTAATCAAAGGCAAGTCTACAGGAACGGTAAAAATCTTCAGTTTTTGACTGATACTTAAATGTTTTAAGATCATTTCAGGAATGGTCAAAATCGCTTGTGGATGCTGCTGCAAAATTTGTAAGGCTGTAGAATAGTGCTGACAACGTAAAAAAACCTGTCGTGATAATTGTTTTTGATGCAAATAAATATCTTCAAGCAACATACCTGTACGGCGCGATGAAACCCCAATGTGCGCAGATGATAAATACAGTTCCGTCGTCATTTCATTTAATTGGCTACACACTACAAATTGATCTTGTACCAAAGATTGAAACTGGATTTTATCGCCAAAGTTTTGTTCTAAATCAATGACAAAATCAATTTGCTGGGCAGCCAAATCGGCCAAAACCGTTTTACGCTCTAATTTGTGGCTAAAAAATTGAATATCTAGATTCAGGTTTTGAAAATGCGCCACCAGTTTAGGAAAAATAATCGGTTCAATTTCATCATGTACAGCAATTTTAAGTGATTGCAGCATATTGGGTTCAAACTGCTGTTTTTGTACCGCAATACTTTGAATGGCCAACAAGGCATTTTTTATGGTGGGATAAATTTGCTCGGCAAAAGGAGTAGGTAACATTTTATTGCCATTACGCACCAGTAAATCATCTTGTAAATGCTGTCTTAAACGTTGCAAGGCATGACTGGCAGCAGATTGGCTGATACACAAAATTTGTGCTGCTTTGGAAATACTGCGCTGTTCATAAATTGCAACAAACATCGGGTATAAATTGATGTCTAAACGATGAAAAGCAGCAAGATCAATTTTTGCATTATTATGAATATGATTCATAGTGTTTTATTGAATTAAATCATTTTGTTCATATTAGTTTTCAAGTTATGGTGTTGTAAAGCAATGAATACAATATTTTAAGGGATTTGAAACATGTTTGAGCTATCTGCACGCGCCAAAGACTATATAGAACGTACCAAAGCCTTTATTGCCCAAGAAATTGAGCCGATTGAAGCTGAGTTTTGGGTAGAAGTCCATGAGCTGAATCAGGGTGGTGATTGGACCAAATGGCAATGGCCATCACAATTAGAACAACTAAAAGCCAAAGCCAAAGCTGCTGGCTTGTGGAATATGTTTTTACCATGTCCAGAATTGGGACAGGGCTTGTCGGTACAAGAATATGCACACATTGCAGAACTCAGTGGTCGCAGTTTAATTGCGCCAACGGTTTTTAACTGTAATGCACCAGACAGCGGCAATATGGAAGTTTTATGGCGTTATGGTTCTGAAGCACAGAAACAAGAATGGCTCACACCGCTGCTAGAAGGAAAAATTCGCTCAGTATTTTGTATGACTGAACCTGCAGTGGCTTCAAGTGATGCCACCAATATGCAGGCGACAGCTGTGATAGATGGTGATGAAATTGTCTTAAATGGCCGTAAATGGTGGTCTTCAGGTTTAGGCGATCCAAATGCCAAAATTATTATTTTTATGGCACATACCCCTGATGAAAGCAAAGACCGACATCACCAACACTCTATGGTTTTAGTGCCTGTAGATACTGCGGGCGTTAAAATTGAGCGCATGTTACCTGTATTTGGCGATTATGACGCACCTCATGGTCATGGTGAAGTTAGTTTTGATAATGTGCGTGTGCCTGTCGCAAACTTTATTGGTGGTGCAGGACAAGGTTTTGAAATTGCGCAAGGTCGTTTAGGGCCAGGCCGTATCCACCACTGTATGCGTTGTATTGGCGCGGCAGAAAAATCTTTGGAATTGATGATTGACCGCGGCATGAGCCGCACTGCATTTGGTAAGGAAATTTTAAAACTTGGTGGTAATTTGGAACGTGTGGCAGAAGCACGTGTTGCCATTGATCAGGCGCGTTTATTAACCCTATATGCAGCCTATAAAATGGATACTTTAGGTAATATGGCGGCATTGACTGAAATTTCAGCAATTAAAGTTGTTGCACCAAGTGTCTTGGAAAAAGTGGTAGATATGGCTATGCAAATTCATGGCGGTGCAGGCGTATCTAGAGATACACCGCTCACAGGTTTCTTTGCCCAAGCCCGTAGTTTACGTCTTGCCGATGGGCCTGATGAAGTACATAAAGGCATGATTGCTAAACTCGAGTTGGCAAAACGTGGCTACCGTAGCGGTCGTAAAAAATAGGGCATTAGCGCACACTTTTTTCTGTGTCCCTGATATGGTATTTGGCAATATTGTTGATATTGCCTATACATCTCAAGAGAACGCAGAAAATTTATGCTAGATTTAAAAAGATAGAAAATTAGGGAAAAATAATGTCAGTTATTGATGTAGGCGGCACAGTACGCGAAGGCGAAGAGCTCGATATTCAGGCGGTCACGGCATGGTTAAAACAACAAAATGTAGAAGTCGTTGAACCTGTAGAAGTCACACAATATTCAGGTGGTGCATCAAACTGGACCTATCGTCTCAAGTATAGCAATACTGATTTAATTTTACGTCGTCCGCCTAAAGGTACTAAGGCCAAATCCGCCCATGACATGGCACGTGAGTATCATGTGCAAAAGAATTTAGCACCATTTTATCCTGTATTACCCGAAATGGTGGCTTTGTGTCAGGATGAATCTGTAATTGGCTGTGATTTTTATGTGATGCAACGCATTGAAGGTATTATTCCACGTGCTAAATTGCCGCCTGAACTTGAGTTTAACGAAACGCAAGTACATGAACTTTGTGTGAATGTCATTGATAAACTCATTGAATTGCATCAAGTGCCTTATCAAGGTACGGAACTTGAAAAATTAGGCAAGGGCGATGGCTATTGCCGACGTCAAGTAGAAGGTTGGGATGCTCGCTATGTTAAAGCACACACCATTAACGTGCCATCTTTTAAGTATGTGCGTAAATGGTTGTTAGACCATATTCCTGCCGATTCAAAAACTTGCATTATTCATAATGATTGGCGTTTTGATAATGTCATTTTAGATCCGAAAAATCCGACGCAAGTTATTGGCGTGCTGGACTGGGAAATGGCGACATTGGGTGATCCACTTATGGATTTAGGCTCGGCGTTGGCGTATTGGGTAGAAGGTACGGACAACCAAATTTTTAAAGCCACTCGTCGTCAACCAACGCATTTAAAAGGCATGTTCACGCGTCAGCAAGTGGTGGACTACTATTTGCAAAAAACTGGATTAAGCACTGACAACTGGACTTTCTATGAAGTATTTGGAATTTTCCGTTTAGCCGTGATTGCTCAGCAAATTTATTATCGCTATTACCACAAACAAACCAATAATCCTGCGTTTAGAGACTTCTGGATTGTGATTCATGCCTTGCATATTCGTGCGTTGAAGCTTATTGGTTTACAAAAGATTGAAGCCAATGAACTGGCGCAAAAATACATCGCTAAATTTAAGGAACTCATGCCGAAATGACCACTATTTATTTAATTCGTCATGGGCAAGCTTCGTTTGGTGCAGAAAGTTATGACCAACTTTCGCCTAATGGTGAGTTACAGGCCAAATTACTCGGCCGCTACTTTGAACGTATTTTAAAAGAAGCGCCTTATGTCGTTGCTGGTTCAATGCAGCGTCATCAGCAAACGGCGCAATTGGCTTTAGCAGAGTGTTTTCCTGAAGTTGAAATTCAAACTGACAGTGCTTGGAATGAGTTTAATCATCAACAAGTCTTTGCGCAGTATGAGCCGCGTTTTAATCACCCTGAACTAATGAAGCAGGATGTGGCTAAAGAGGTGAATCCTCGTGCGTATTTGGCAAAGATTTTTGAAGGTGCGATAGAACGCTGGACAGGTGGTGAATATCACCATGAATATGAAGAATCTTGGCCGCATTTCAAACAACGTGTGGAAGATGCCTTACAAAATTTATGTACCGACTTGGCACAAAAGCAGCCACGTTATGCAGTTGTGTTTACTTCGGGTGGTGTCATTTCTGTAGCGGCAGGTAAAATTTTGGGCTTAACGCCCAATAAAACCTTTACATTGAACTGGGCGATTACCAACTCAAGCATCACCACATTACGCTTGGTGGGCAGCGAACCACAACTCTTAAGCTTAAATGAACATCATTTTATTAAAGCTGAAAACTCAAATTTATTGACTTGGATTTAACAAGGATCGAACCATGACAAAAACAATTCTAATTACAGGTGCAAGTTCTGGAATTGGCGCAGGTATGGCACGTGAATTCGCTCAAAAGGGCTATAACCTTGCCATTTGTGCACGACGTTTAGAGCGTTTAGAAACACTGAAACAGGAACTTGAGCAGCAATATGGTATTCGTGTGATTGCTAAAAGTTTGGACGTTACCAATTACGATCAAGTATTTCAGGTATTTCGTGAATTTAAACAAAACTTTGGACAGTTGGATCGAATTATTGTCAATGCAGGTGTGGGCGAAGGGCGCCGCATTGGTAAAGGCAACTTTGCCATCAACAAAGCTACGGTAGAAACCAACTTTATTTCGGCTTTGGCACAGTGTGAAGCAGCAGTTGAAATTTTCCGTGAGCAAAATTCAGGGCATTTGGTGATGATTTCATCTATGAGTGCCATTCGTGGTATGCCAAAACATCTTACTGCGTACGGCGCAAGTAAAGCTGCAGTAGCACATTTAGCAGAAGGAATTCGTGCAGAATTAATTGATACACCTATTCAAGTTACGACTATTTTCCCTGGCTATATTCGTACCGAAATCAACGAAGGTGCAAAAAAACTGCCTTTTGAAGTTGATGAAAAAACAGGTTCTCGCTTACTTGCAGCAGAAATTGAAAAAGCACCAATTAAAGCCTATGTACCTAAATGGCCATGGTTGCCACTAGGTTTTGCTATGAAAGTTTTACCATTAAAATTGGTCAATAAACTCGGCTAAATAGCAGCGATATCATAGTAGTTGAATAGCATCCTGAAATTTAAAGCTGTTGATGAATGAAAACTCTTTAAATGACACGATGTTATTTTTATATTTAAGGATCTACTTTTGTTTAGGTTTTAAAGTTTGTATTTTCGGTTTTCTTATTTAAGAGTGAAGCGTCATGTGGCTTAGAGCAGCAACCCTTGCTTTATTTCCTGCCTTGTTAATTCAGGGAAATCGGGTTAAAAAGAACACGATTCGATTGCCAGAAGCCGAAGGCGAACGTGAAGGTATTACAGGGCAAGGGCAAACGCTGTCATTATTGATTTTAGGAGATTCTGCCGCTGCAGGTGTTGGGGTAGCACATCAAAATGATGCGCTATTGGGCGCTGTGGTTTCTGCCTTGCAACATCAGTATCAAGTACATTGGCGTTTAGAAGCACAGTCTGGAGAAACGACCTCACAGGTTATTAAAAAAACTAAAAAACTGGTAAATCAAAAATATGATGTCGTAGTTACTTCAGTTGGTGTTAACGATGTGACACGTTTAATGTCAGCACGAACTTGGATTAAACAACAGCAACAATTTTATCAGCTTATTCAAGCGAAATTCCAACCTGAATTAATCATTGCTACGGGCGTTCCACCGATGCATTTATTTCCTGCATTACCTAATCCCTTGTCTTGGCTATTTGGACAATACGCTAAACAAATGAACTTACAATTAAAAAAAATGATAGCACAACAAAAAGATATGCAATGGATTGAATATGATATTCAAAAATATCAATCCATGAATTTAGAAATGGCAAAAGATGGTTTTCATCCAAGTAAAGAAATTTACCAAATTTGGGGCAAAGAAGTCGCGGTGAGGATTTTAGAACGGTTTTAGGTAGAATTCTTATGATGTAAAACTCGGTAATGCGTATAAGAAAGCCCGCTAATAGTGGGCTTTTGCTTAACTTAACTTTGCTTATTAATAGCTTGGAGCGGACATCCAAGTCTTATTAGATATTACTTCAGAGCAAGGAGATGTGCTTGCTACAGGCGATTGACTTAACTTAATTAAAGTTGCTGCCTGTAGCTCCATTTCTTTTGCTTTGTCCATAGACAGACTTGAATACGCCAAAGCTACCGATGCACAATTTGCCCAAGTATGAACATTATCACTATCTGTTTCTGCAAGCTTAAAATATTTATCAGCGAGTGCTTTCATTTGATTGCTTTTACCATCATTTGAGGCTGATTGAACCTTTGGTGCTGAAGATTTCAAAGTTAGGATAGTCGACGAGTTTGGAACGCCTGGTTTAAAAGCTTCTAAAGTTTTATCGTCCAACACGCGCATACCATAGGTGATATTGTTTGTAGGATTCGTAAAAATATAATCGCCAGAACTATTCTTTAGGTAGGTTGATGTCTTATTCGGCTCAACAATTACAAGTTTGTTTTCTTCAAATCTCGCATCAATTGAATAATATCCATTTTGAATGGAATATGTTCCATTAGTCGCAGCAAATGTACACATGGATATAAATGAAAACACGATTAGTCCAACTATATTTTTTTTCATTTTTGCGTCCCTTTATTGCAGTATTGTTCTTAAATTAGATCTCTTGCGAAAGTAAAAACCACCTCAATCTAAGTTTCATGAGATATCAGAACTTAAACCGTTTTTCAGATTCTGAATTTAAACGCTTGGTTGGCGTACCTCG
>NZ_BPPH01000041.1:0-16179 GCF_021602765.1 Acinetobacter sp. KAM396 | reverse complement strand
ACTCGTCCTAGAAAAGCGTTAGATTGGCTTACACCATTAGAGAAATTTGCTCAGCTTGTTGATTATCATAAGACTTTTCAAACTGTCGCACCTCATGTTTGAATTCGCCCTCTATGGATTTAGTGAAGCAGATAAAATTAAGCCAAGATTTTATGAAATGCCTAGTTTCTCTGTAGAGAAAGGTGTAGACGGTTTATATGGTGTTATTGCAGCAGTCTCTGGGGATAGAAGCTCACCATTAGCTGGAACAACTGGAAAGAATGCAAATACTAAAAAAACTGCAGAAGATGGTGTATTTGTAATTTTTGATAATGATGTGGGGCGTATGGACTTAATGAAAAATATTAATAATTTGCGTACTCCTTCAAATAAGCAGCTTTTAAATCTTGACTTAAAAGCAGGCGTCGCACAAAAAAATGGTGATAGCTATAATTTAGGCTGGAAGTATACCTTTGGTGGAGAGAATGGTCGCTACAAAGGTATGAATGAATTATATGCTATGGACAGCTATTTATTTACCAACGTATATGATCGTGATGGCGTTGGTGTTAGTGGCTCAGCTTGTGGTGGTGGAGTAAAGGGGGATACATACCTGTATCAATTTTGCCTGCCATCAGGAAAGTGTGACTTTTATAAGTCGGGAGTTTCTGCACCTAATAAAATTAAATTAGGTGCTGGGATATTAGGTGCTGGACTAGGTAAAGGTTATTTAAATAATGATGATGAGGTTGGTGTAGTTGTTCCAAGACCTGATGAAACAGATTGTTCAAAAACACCAAATGCACCTGAGTGTCAGTTATTCAAAACCAATGTTAATTTGAAGCAACTGCGTTGGTACGAGGTAAGATAATATGAAGCTATCTATCTCGGGACAAGGATTTACTCTAATAGAGCTCATGATTGTTGTGGTGATTATTGCGATTACTGCAGCGATCGCTTATCCATCGTATAGAGTTTATATGGAGCGAAAAGATCTGGCTTTGGCTCAAAAAGAAGCTTTGCTGATTGCTTCTGAACTTGAGAAATTTAAGTCCAAGAACTTTAGTTATAAAAACTTTTCTGCTGAATATTTATATCCAAATGACTATGATTCAGATACAGGTATGCTGCTTATTCCAGTTGGAAGCACGACTGGTCAAGAGAAGTATGTAATAACACTTAGTGACCTAGACTCTAATAAGCCATTACAAGATACGAGTGCTGTTGGATTGAATTGGGTGATGAAGGTTGAAAGGGCTGATTTATCACCTTCGCAAAAGAAACAACCAAGTAATTATGATTTATTACTCTCAAGCAACGGTTTGAAATGTAAATCTAAGACCAATAATGCTTTCAAAGATTATGATAAGACTCAGACCGACTGTAAGGCAATTGATAGTCAAAGTGAGGCTTGGTGATGCATCAAAATAAAGGGTTTACCCTAATCGAGTTAATGATTGTTGTGGCAATAATTGCTGTTTTGGCGGCGATTGCTTACCCTTCTTATACTCAATATAAAATTCGTACTAACCGTGCTGATGTACAAAGTGAAATGATGAATATTGCACAGCGCTTACAAAGTTATTACGTGATCAATCATAATTACACGAGTGCAACCCTAGATAACGGCACAACCAGCAAAGATTATCCAATATCTAATCCTGTTTATAGCATTACATTGGTTTCGAATGATCAAACTTATACATTAACTGCAGAACCTAAATCAGGTACTGTTCAGGCAGGTAATGGAAATGTAATTTTGGATAGTCAGGGAAGGAAATGTTGGACTAAAACAACTACAGCTTGCGTTCCTTCAGCCACCTCAAACTGGGACGGTCGCTAAGATAAATTCAAACTGTTGATAACCTAAAATTTGATCTTTCATTCAGGGCAAAATTCACGTAAAATACTGCCCTCTATGAAAGGGGTTTGAAATGTGTCGATGGTCGGTACAGGGATAATCCGTAAAAACTATAAGGTTGTATCATGGTAGTTATTCGTCTTACTCGTGGTGGTGCTAAAAAGCGTCCATTCTATCAAATCGTTGTAACTGACAGCCGCAATGCGCGTGACGGTCGTTTCATCGAACGTATCGGTTTCTTCAACCCAACAGCGCAAGGTAAAGCAGAAAAACTTCGTTTAGATGCTGACCGTTTTGCTCACTGGGTTGCTCAAGGTGCTCAACCGTCTGAACGTGTTGCTTCTTTAGCTGCTCAAGCAAAGAAAGCTGCAGCTGCTGCATAATTTAATTAAGTAGTAGGTAGCCCATGACACCAACACAGAATGTGCCCGAAGATCGTATTCAGATTGGACAGCTACGTTCAGCATATGGATTAAATGGGTGGCTCTGGGTCTATTCCAATACAGAACCCATGAGCAACATATTTGACTACCTGCCTTGGTACATTGAAACCAAAGCAGGTTGGCAAATGGTCGATGTAAAACGTTGGAAACCACATGGCAAAGGCTTGGTGGTCAGCTTAAAAGGTGTGAGCGATCGCACTGGAGCAGATGAACTGGTCGGTGCAAATATCTGGATTTCAAAAGCGCAACTGCCTCAACCAGGCGTGGACGAGTATTATTGGTCTGATTTAAAAGGTCTAACAGTGTTAGGTCTGGACGATGACGAAAAAGAAGTAAACCTCGGTCAAATCCATGAACTGTTTGAAACAGGTGCCAATGACGTGATGGTGGTTCGCGCAACTGCCGATAGCGTCGATGGTGAAGAGCGTATGATTCCATGGCATAAAGATGTGGTGCAACGTGTTGATCTCGAAGCGGGTCGCATCTACGTAAATTGGGGCGTAGATTATTAATCCATTCAGGATTCGCAGAGCAGGAAAATAGAGGAGTCTGTGGTGTTTTTTGCAGTCATTACGCTTTTTCCTGAAATGTTTGAAGCGATTACAGCTTACGGTATTAGCGGACGTGCAGCACAACGTGATTTGATGCAAATTCATTGTATTAATCCACGTGATTATGCACAGGGCAACTACAAACGGGTGGATGAACGTCCATTTGGTGGTGGTCCAGGTATGGTGATGATGGCAGAGCCTTTGGCGCAAGCAATCCAGCATGCCAAACAGCTTGCACAGCAAGCAGGAGCAGTTCATGTACCTGTGGTGTATATGTCGCCACAAGGTAAAACCTTAAACGAAACTGCAGTACAACAATTCGTTGAATATGATGGATTAATTGTATTGTGTGGCCGTTATGAGGGTGTCGATGAACGTTTAATCCAAAACTATGTTGATCAGGAATGGTCGATTGGAGATTACGTTTTATCGGGTGGCGAGCTACCTGCGATGGTGTTGTTGGACAGTATTATTCGGAGACTTCCGGGTGCTATGTCTGATGAGCAATCTCATGTGCAAGACTCATTTGTGGATGGTCTTTTAGATTGCCCACAATATACCAAGCCAGACCATTTTGAAGGTTTGGATGTCCCTGAAGTATTAAAGTCGGGACATCATGCCAATATTGAAAAATGGCGGTTTTTGCAGCGTTATCAACGGACTTTAGAGCGTCGACCTGAGTTGATTGAAAAAGCTGAGTTGAGCAAGCAGCAAAAAAAATGGCTAAAAGATGAGCGAGGGTGAGTAAAGCATTGCTTTACCCGAGCGCAAGGCGAGAAGCTATGCTTCGAGCAAACTAAACTGCTTAATGTAAATTAAGTACTTAAATAGGCTCTTTATGCATTGAAGCGGTCAGGCATAAAGGGAAAGTCAATCGGGCCTATGCGCTTTAGCCTCTAGACCCAGTGGAAATCAGACCTCTTCTGACCCACACATATTGGAGATACCCCATGAGTGGTAAGCATCCTTTAGTACAAGCTGTTGAGAATGCACAGCTTAAGCAAGACATCCCAGCTTTTGCACCAGGCGATACAGTTATCGTTCAAGTAAAAGTAAAAGAAGGTGATCGTGAGCGTCTTCAAGCATTTGAAGGTGTTGTAATTGCGAAGAAAAACCGTGGTTTGAACTCTGCGTTCACAGTACGTAAAATTTCTAGCGGTGTTGGTGTTGAGCGTGTTTTCCAAACTCACTCTCCAATCGTTGCTAAAATTGAAGTGAAACGTCGCGGTGACGTTCGTCGTGCTAAACTTTATTACCTACGCGAATTGTCTGGTAAAGCTGCACGTATTCGTGAGAAATTACCAGCACGTAAACAAGGTTAATTTTAACTTTGCGTTACTGCTAAAAAATGCGCCGCTTAGGCGCATTTTTTTATGTTTGCTATTGGAATTTATAAGCCTTGTAGTTTTAGGCGGTTAGCATGTTGACGGTAGACATCGACAGGATCTGGGGCAAAGATATCTTTCATGCCCAAGACTTGATTGACTTCATCCAAGTGGTTCCAATAGTAGTTATCACGAATGGTTTTACCAAATTTGGCGCTGCAGCGTGATACCAAACCATCATTATCACGGCCATTATCAATCAATAAACTGGTCGCCAGCATGGCTGAGTCTGGATCAAGTATATTGGTAACAGCCGTATTACCCGTAAATGAATAGAACTGGATGCCTTTTTCTTGATAAGCGCCCTCACCACAACTCGTCGATGGCATACCCATTGGGAATTTGCTGTTAAATTGTGCTGAGCCAGCCAAAGTTAAGCTTTTTGCACTAGCCAACGAATCATGTGGATAGCTGTTTGGGTCTAAACCTTGTGCCCAAGTAATGGTTTTAGAAACTAAATTGACCATATCCATTAATGGTTTTTCGAGTGGTGTGCCTTGTACTTTTAAAATAAAATCAGCCACAGGCGAGCCTTTATTTGGTGAACCGACAGCAGTCAACGATGCGACTTTAGACGGCATCACGCCTGCAACATAACGAATGGTTGGCCCACCATGTGAGTGACCAATTAAGTTGACTTTGCTTGCACCTGTAATTGCAAGAATTTCATCGACTTGTTGTGCCAGTTGTTCACCACGAACTTCCGATGAGTTAAAAGGAGATACACGGGTAGCCCAAGCGTTGGCACCGTTACGTGCTAAATTGGGTAAAATTTGGTACCAATAGTCGACACCTAACTGATCTCCGCCAATATTGATAAAGCCTGCCATACCGTGAGTAAACACAATAGGGTATTTGGTTTTGGCATAACTGGAAATCACGAAGTTAGATTTGACCTGTTCTGCATTGGATGCGTGCACTGTACTGATGGTACTGGCCGCAATTAAGCCCGCAAGGAATAATCCATATTTCATATTATAATATCCTCTATTTTATTGTGCTTTCCTAGCATGACAATTTTTATTGTCAATTGTTATTATTCAGGAGATTTGCATTATTGCAAGTTCCGAATGATGAATGGTTATTGAACTTCTTGCACTTGAGTTTCAAGCACAGGAAGATGGTTTTGCCAAGATTGAAATGAGCTTTACTATTACAAACCTTGTAATTTCAATCGGTTGGCATGTTGTCGATACAGTGCAACTGGGTCAGGTGCAAACAAGCCCGTTAAGCCAATCATCATGTTGGCAAGGTCGGTATGATTTAGTCGGTAGTTGTCACGAATGACGTGTCCAATGTGGGTACTACAACGTGCGACCATGCCATCGTTGTCTAAATTGCCATAAGACAGTGGGCCGAGTTGCATTAAAACAGTGTCAATATCCAGTAAATTGGTGGCTTGTGCTACACCTGTCCATGAATAGTAATGAATCCCGCGATCTACTTTGGCACCGCTGCTGCTGCAATTTGCGGCCAAGGCTGTGGTTGGAAAACGACGGTTAAAATCTGCAGACACTGTTTCGGTTAAAGAAGCCATCGATGCATCAAAATCGACAGGCATGTCTGGCTGTTGCTGCGCCCAAGTAATGAGAGGCGCCACCATATAGTCGCCTAAAATATTAAACGCGGTGCGTGATAAACGATTATTTTGAATATCATCAGCAACTTTGGAGCCACGGAATGTACCTGCAACGCCCGTAATTGATGCCACATATTCAGGTTTGGTGGCAGCTACATAACGTACTGTTGGGCCACCATGTGAGTGACCAATTAAATTGACTTTGGATTTGCCAGTGATTGCCATGACTTCTTCGACTTGGGCAATCAGTTGCTCACCTCGAAATTCAGTACGGTGTGCAGGGGAGAGTTGTGCGGCAAATACGGTTGCGCCATTACGTGCCATATCTGGCAAAATTTGATACCAATAATCCATATTAAAGGTTTCATTGCCAATGCGTGACCATCCGAGCCAGCCGTGTACCATGAGCAATGGATATTTGGTTTTGGCATAGTCAGATTTGGCCTGTTCCTGAATAGGCAACACGCTTGGAGCAGCTTGAGCGACACCCATTGAACCGAGCAAGCAGCCAGTGACAGCCAATGTAATTGCCCGTATGTTAGAGATGATGGTCATAAAACAATCCTGTGTTCTTTATTTTTATTACAAGTGAAGTGGTGGCTTCGCTTCCCTCCTGAAAGCTCAGATATGCAAATTGCCGTTGGTTACGGCACATTATTGTGAGTCATCCTCGACTATTTTTTGTACGCTCAGGTATTTTTTCATGCGTAATTTAGAAAAAACATATCATTTGGGGACAGTTATTGCACATTCCCCCAGAGATTTGTAAATCCACATGCATCTTGATATCTATTTAATATTTATAGACATTTGTATATTAAATCGTTGTGGTGAGTTTGTACTAAAACAGCTTTTCAGGCATAAAAATGGGGCATGTTGAATGCCCCAGTTTCCTATGTAGATATGTTAGTCAGCAAAAGGTAATTTTCCACCTTGATCATGTACCTGTTCAAAGGTTTCTAAACGCAATTGCTCTTGTGGATTTTGAAAATGCTGTCCGCGTAATTGTTTCACGGCTTGTTGCTTGGCTTGATCATTCATTCCACTTTGCATGATTTGATCACGCGTACTTAAATAATCCTCTACTCGTGATTTCCACTGACTGCGTTGCCCATCTAATTGTTCTAAACGCTGAGTTGCTTCAGGACCAACCAGATTTAAACGCATTTGGCGGATTTCAGCAGCAGAACCACCACGTGCTTTAATTGCCGCAGTCAAGCTGCGTAAATCTTGCAAGGTGTTCAGCTGTTCTAAATTTTCTTGCCAATCTTGAGGTAATTGTTTAAATAATTCCTGCAATTGTCGTGCTTTTTCAGCTTCAGATAATTTTTTATCATCCATGACTGCCATGCGCTTTAGGGTATATTCGTGATAGGCATCTTCCGTACCAAATAAACCTTCAATTTCATAATCAGAAAAATATTGTTTACGCAGATTTTGCATGCTGCTAAAAATGCTGCGGTAATATTGCGGATCTTCCTGATTTAAATTCGGTGCTTGCAGTTGTCCAAGCGCATTGCGATAGTCCAAATAACGCTGCCATAAATCTAAAATTTGCGATAAGGCAGGCTCTTTATGTCCTTGTTGAATATACCTTTTAAAATCACCACGAATTTGTTTAATGCTTTTTTCGCCATATTGGGTAATAAAATATTCAAAACAGTTACGGGTTTGCTCATTCACAATCAGACGATGACTTGCATCCAGTTTAAGCTGACAATTGACTTCGGTGTCCTGCTGACTTGGGCTTAAAAAATTTGCAGCAGGGTTATTTTGCATGGCTTGCTGCATGCTCAAAGCTTGAGATGTTTCATCATTTGAGCTTTGCTGGGGTGATGTATGGGCAGAGGTTGATGGTGGCATTAGCCAATACACCAAAGCCGCAATCAGCAGTATCACTACGCCTAAAACAATCCATATTTTATGTTTCTGCATTCCAATGCACCTGTTTATCCATTTTATTTTTTTAATCTTAAGCGCCCAAATATGCCATAAAAGTAAGTCGCTGTTCTAGAAATGTTGTCATTTATCGCGGCAGATTGTTACCATGACGCAGTTTTGCTTTGACCTATGTGTGCTATGAAATCATCTGCTTCAAAAATCCAGCGCCGTGCCGTGAATGGTGTATTTTTATTGAATAAACCTTTGGGCATCAGTTCCAATGCAGCATTGCAAAAAGTGCGTTGGTTATATCGGGCGCAAAAAGCAGGGCATACAGGCGCATTAGATCCATTGGCTTCGGGTTTACTGCCGATTTGTTTGGGTGAAGCGACCAAATTTTCGCACTATTTACTCGATTCGGTGAAACGCTATCAAACCACCATTCAATTGGGACACAGCACCACCACGGGAGATGTCGAGGGTGAAGTGCTGTTGCAGCAGGCTGTACCTGCATTGAGCCAAAAGAGCATTGAACAGGTATTGGCACAATTTCAGGGCGATATTATGCAAGTTCCGCCCATGTATTCTGCCTTAAAAAAAGAAGGGCGTCCGTTGTATGAATTGGCACGACAAGGCATTGAAATTGAACGTGAAGCGCGTCCAGTCACAATTTATGCCATTGAGTTACTGTCTTTTACTGAACAGAGCATCACTTTGGATGTGACTTGTTCTAAAGGCACGTATATTCGTGTTTTAGGTGAAGACATTGCCAAAGCCTTGGGTACTTATGGACATTTGACTTATTTACATCGGATTAAAACAGGACATTTTGACCTGATTCCGAGTTATAGCATTGAATATTTGGAAAGTTTAAGTGAAGCAGAACGTGAGGCTTTATTGCTGCCTGCGTATGCACCTGTGCAGCATTTTCTACACATTCAAGTCCCTGAAGGACGCGCTGAATATTTTAGTCGTGGCATGGAAAGTAATATTGACCATCCTGCAGCAGCGCAAGTGTTGGTCTTTGATGGTGAAAAGTGTTTAGGTTTGGCTGAAATTACAGATAAAAAGCGCTTGGTACCGAAAAGGGTATTAAATCTCTAAATCTTGTTCAGATACATAACTTGAATAAAGTGGGTAAGTGAATTAAAGCTTTCTATACAAATAGTTGCAGGATTTTTGATTGATCTTCTATATAGTAGCTAGAAGATTAAAAAAAACGAAATCAAAAACTGACTCCAAAGCCGATGTGGATGTGCGAGTAGATTCTTATCAATCTGTTCGCCGCGCATGGTTAAACAAAAGAGGTCTGCATATGAATATTTTTGAAGCTTTACGCCAAAGTCACGAGATTCAACGAGATTTAGCCCGCCAACTGACGCAAACTTCAGGTGATAGCCCTGAACGTAGAGCGGTATTTGAACAACTTAAAAATGAATTATTTGCGCATGCAGTGGCAGAAGATCGCTATTTTTATATTCCCTTAATGATGACTGATGCGGGTTTAAATATCACTCGCCATGCTTTGGCAGAGCATCATCAAATGGATGAATTACTCGAACAATTAACCGAAACTGAAATGAGCAACACAGGTTGGTTGGCCATTGCAAAGCAACTGTCAGATAAAGTGCATCATCATTTAAAAGAAGAAGAACATGGCTTTTTTCAGCAGGCAGGCAAAATTTTGTCTGAACAGCAAAAACAAAGTCTAGCCAAGCAATATTTGGCAGAGTATGAAAAATACCAACAGATGTCTAAAGACAGTTTGGTTTAAGCATTATTCTGATTTAAACATTCTGCGGCTGTTTAGATTTTTTTACTGCTCTAAAAGTAACACCGACCGAAGCTAACATAATGCAGCATAAGGCGAGCCATTGCAGTGAAGTAATTTTCTCACCCAACAATACCAAGCCTGTCAGTGCGGCTAAAGCAGGCGACAAACTGGAAAGTGTGCCATAACTCATTTTGCTGAGTTGTTTCAGCGCTTGTAAATCTAAAGCATAAGGAATGGCGGTGGCGAGTACAGCAATGGCAAGTGCTTTGCCCCAATATTGAGTCTCAAACAACGCAGGTGCATTGTTATACAATCCAAATGGGATCAGTGCCAAAGCCGAAATACTGATGGCGATGGTCAGCGCGTGCATGCCAATATTTTGTTGCACCACTTTTTGCCCATAATAAATATAAAAAGCCCAGCACAATCCTGCACCTAAGGCACATGCTGCACCAAACAGACTAAAATGATCACCCTGCGCTTGTCCCCAAGGCACCATAAGAATAATGCCTAAAATCGCCAGCAATACCCAAACATAATCTTTACGGTTTTGAATGGACAATAAAGCCAAACCCAAAGGTCCGACAAACTCTAAACCTACCGCAATACCTTGCGGTAATTTGCCCAAAGACAGATAAAACAGAATATTCATTAAGCCCAAGGCTGCGCTATAGCACAATAAATCACGCCATTTTAACTGTGCGAGCCGCGACAGAATTTGCCATGAGCGAAACATGATTGCCACAATGACACTGGCAAAGCACAGTCGCAAAATCGTCACAGTAAGCGGGTCAAGCACCTGAAACAATTGTTTGGCAAAAGATGCACTAATTTGATAGGAGATCATGGATAAAACCATGAACAACACTGCAGTGAGTTGGGCGTTTGGCATGAGGACAGAAAAATACTCAACAGTGTGAAAATGAGAAAGTCAGGCAGATTATAGCAAGTTTAAAAATACAGAGCTGTGGCAACTCAAGGTCATGCCCATAGATCAGGCATAAAAAACCACAGTACTCAGACTGTGGTTTTTTGTAGCATCAGCGTGTGGTCTTAGAACAAGACACGTACGCGAATTGTGCCTTCAACTTCGTGTAAAGTATCAAGTGCTTCTTTCGATGCAGTTGCATCAACATCCATCACTAAATAACCAACATCACCTTTGGTCATAAGTGATTGACCAGAGATGTTGATGCCATGTTCAGCAAACAGGTTGTTAATTTTAGACAATACACCTGGAATATTTTGGTGAATATGCAATAAACGGTGCTTGCCTTCAGTTAATGGCAATGCAATTTCTGGGAAGTTCACTGCAGACAAAGTCATCCCTTTATCTGAATATGCTACAAACTTCTCTGCCACCTCTAAACCAATATTCGCTTGTGCTTCCATGGTAGAACCACCCACGTGCGGTGTTAAAATCACGTTTGGTAGGTTGCGTAGTGGAGAAACAAATTCTTCACCATTGGCTTTTGGTTCTTTCGGGAATACGTCAACCGCAGCACCTGCAATATGACCAGACTTGATGGCGTCTGCCAAATCTTCAATCACCACACAAGTACCACGTGCCGCGTTAATGAAAATTGCGCCTTCTTTCATTTGTGCAAATTGTTCTTTTGCCATGAAATTGCGGGTAGATGGTACATCTGGAACGTGTAAAGAAACCACGTCTGCATTTGCCAATAATTCGCCCATTGAGCCCACTTGACGTGCATTACCTAAAGGTAATTTCGTCACTGCATCATAATAAATGACGTGCATACCCAAGCTTTCAGCCAAAACTGAAAGTTGAGAACCAATTGAACCGTAACCCACGATACCTAAAGTTTTACCACGTGTTTCAAATGAACCAACTGCAGACTTGTTCCAGCCACCTGCATGTGTATCAGTTGATTTTTCAGGTACGCGACGTAGCAATAAAATTGCTTCAGCCAATACCAATTCTGCAACCGAACGGGTGTTTGAATAAGGCGCATTGAAAACTGGAATACCACGTTCCATTGCTGCAGTTAAGTTCACTTGGTTGGTACCAATACAGAAACAACCGACTGCAATTAGTTTGTTCGCAGCTTCAAAAACTTCTTCAGTCAGCTGTGTGCGTGAACGAATACCAATGAAATGCGCATCTTTAATCGCTTCTTTTAACGCATCGCCCTCAAGCGCCGTTTTACGATAATCGATGTTGGTATAACCCGCTGCATTTAACACGTCGATTGCGTTCTGGTGTACGCCTTCTAACAACAAGAAACGAATTTTATCTTTAGGTAGTGAAAGATGTTGGCTCATTACGGCTCCGCTACAAAGGCCAAATTTAGTGGCGGTATGATAACATAGGAGACGGGTCGATATACATTTCCTTTATGACCAAGAGTGCAGGTATTTTTTGTCAGATATAATCTCATTCAGAAATATTGGCTTCAATCTCCCTGTAATTTGCGGGTTATATTATCGGAATTGCCAATATTGACGGGTTTTTCAGAAAAATCGCTTATAATAAGCGGCATTCATGAAAGCCAACCCATGCTGTTGCTTTGATGCACAAAATTTTGTCTTAAGCATCTTCATCTAAAATCTTCAGAAGATGTTCAGACAGTCGCTTTTCTTCCTGTTTAATTCTTGCTAGGTCTGCAAACGATGAATGCTCCAGTCGCTTTAACACCTGAGTTATTGACCCAATTAACGGCAATAGTCGGTGAAAACCGTATTAAAACTGATGCTGATAGTCTCCAAAACTGGGGTCGTGACCATACAAAGCATTTTGATCCGAATCCATCGGTCATCGTTTTTCCATCCAGCACGGAACAAGTACAAGCCATTGTGAAACTGGCCAATCAGTTTAAGGTTGCAATTACGCCATCGGGCGGGCGTACTGGTTTATCTGCGGGTGCGGTAGCAGCCAATGGTGAAATTGTCGTTAGCATGGACAAGATGAACCAAATCTTGGAGTTTTTCCCTGCAGACCGTATGGTGCGTGTGCAAGCGGGTGTGGTGACTGAGCAACTACAAAACTATGCCGAAGAACAAGGCATGTATTATCCAGTCGATTTTGCATCTTCAGGTTCTTCACAAATTGGCGGTAATATCGGCACCAATGCGGGCGGTATTAAAGTTATTAAATACGGCATGACTCGTAACTGGGTGCTAGGTTTGACTGTGGTCACTGGCAAAGGAGATATCCTGCGTCTTAATAAAGGCATGATCAAAAATGCAACGGGTTATGCACTGCAACATTTATTTATTGGTGGTGAAGGTACACTCGGTTTAGTGACCGAAGCTGAAATTAAGTTAGAACGCCAACCCCAAGAATTACAAGTAATGGTGTTGGGCGTGCCTGATTTTAATTCGGTGATGCCTGTATTACACGCCTTCCAAGCCAAAATTGATCTGACTGCATTTGAATTCTTTGGTGAATTGGCGATGCAAAAAGTTTTAGATCATGGTCATGTGCAACGTCCATTTGAAACTCAATGTCCATTTTACGTGTTGCTTGAATTTGAAGCGCCATTTGAGCCAATTATGGACAAGGCGATGGAAATTTTCGAACACTGTATGGAACAAGGCTGGGTAATGGATGGCGTATTGAGCCAAAGCCTAGACCAAGTTGAAAGCTTATGGCGTTTGCGTGAAGACATTTCTGAGTCGATTGCACCGTTTATTCCATACAAAAACGATATTTCAGTATTGATTACTCATGTTCCTGCATTTATTCAGGAAATTGATGCAATTGTTGCAGAAAACTATCCTGATTTTGAAATTTGCTGGTTCGGTCATATTGGTGATGGTAACTTGCACCTGAATATTCTAAAACCTGCCGATTTAAGCAAAGACGAATTCTTTGCAAAATGTCAGGTAGTGAATAAGTATGTATTTGATACTGTAAAGAAATATGATGGTTCAATTTCTGCAGAACACGGTGTGGGCATGACCAAAAAACCATATTTGGAATATTCACGTTCGGCTGAAGAAATTGAATATATGAAAGCCTTGAAGCAAGTATTCGACCCTCAGGGCATTATGAATCCAGGCAAATTATTTGATCTGTAATTCATTTGAGTTAATAAAAAACGCATCCTAGAGATGCGTTTTTTATGCTTTTGTTTTAATTTTACATTTCTATGCTAGCGTTTTTGCGCTAACAGGGCATCATGGAAGCATAATTAATAATCAATATTTTGGAGGGGTTATGTTGCGTTTAATCACGGTTTCGGCATTGGGGGTTGCGTTGTTGTCAGGTTGTGCGACCACGCAAAACATTATTTCACAAGTAACGCCTGCAGAAACACCTTTGGCGCAGGTACTCAAACAACGTCCAGATTTGCGTAAAGAACTGGCTACCGTAGAGATTCGTCAATACTTTAACCGTGTCGAAGCACCAACTGCGGCTGAAGTGAAAATTACCGAAACAGGCTTAATGGATGATTCGGTGCGCTCAATTCGTAGCATTTATCACTTTAAAAATATAAATGGACAATGGCAGCAGGGCGATGTGCAAACCGATTACTTATGTGTACGTGGTAAAAATACCAAGACTTTCCAAAGTAAAAAATGTCCTTAAATTGCTGTAGGGCTTAGATAAACCTTGTATCTAAACCCAGATGTTTGAACTGTAAAATGAATTTGAACGCTGGTCTAAAAATGTAACACAGCGCCTGTGGATAATACTCTTCTTATCCACAGCTTTTATTTAGGATGACTTCATTCTAGTCAAAAATGTGTGAGCCTAGCATATCCATCAAAACGCTAGCATTTCTACACTGTAATGATCGCCTCATTGCCGTGGGTAGTTTTATCCTGTACTTTCGGTATTTTCATATTATCAATTGGGCAATACGGTATCGCCTTAACCCGCTGAAGGAGGTGATGCCTAACTTGGTCTGATGTCACATCAAGTACCGCAATTTATTTAACGGACTTAAAAAATGCGCCATAAATTTGCCATTCAACTCTGTTAAACTGCAGCTCAATTTTCTATTTTTATGGGCTAAACGCGGCTGAGTTGCATCGTTTTGTCCTTTATAACTCATGCCACAGCAGCAAAAAAATACCATTCAACGTGCCACACTCATGTTTCCCTTGGCTTTGGTCTTGTTTGAGTTCGCGGTTTATATTGGCAATGACTTGGTTCAACCCGCAATGTTGGCCATCACACAAGATTTTGGTGTCAGTAGTGCATGGGCAGCTTCGTCTATGTCATTTTATTTGCTTGGCGGTGCTTGTGTGGCGTGGTTATTGGGGCCACTCTCTGACCGTTTGGGACGCAAAAAAGTATTATTGGGCGGCGTGGCATTTTTTACCCTAACCTGTTTATTGATCTTATTGACTCAGAATATTGAAAGCTTCCTTGTTCTTCGTTTTTTTCAAGGTTTTGGTTTGTCAGTCATTAGTGCAGTGGGTTATGCGGCTATTCAGGAAAACTTTGCAGAACGTGATGCAATTAAAGTCATGGCGCTCATGGCGAACGTCTCTTTACTTGCTCCCTTGCTCGGCCCAGTCTTAGGTGCATTTATGATTGAGCATGTTTCTTGGCATTGGGGTTTTATCGGCATAGCACTTTTGGCATTTTTGAGTTGGTTTGGTTTGAAAGCCAAAATGCCTGAAACTCAGCAAAGTATTCCTAAACGTCCGTTTCGAGATGTGTGGGATGATTTTAAGCATGTCTTTCAAAATACTAGATTCTTAGGTCTGACATTGGCGCTGCCTTTATTGAGCATGCCTTTAATGTTGTGGATTGCATTATCTCCCGTGATGTTGGTTGAAGATTTAGGCTTTAGCAGTCTGCAATACGGTTTAGCACAGTTTCCTGTTTTGGGTGGTTTGATTTTAGGCAATCTGGTACTGATGAAAGTCATTGACCGTTTACCTTTAGGAAAAACAGTCTTGATTGGTTTACCTTTAATGTTGTTAGGTAGTGTGCTGATCGTATTGGGAGCAATTTGGCAAAGCTATTTTGTTTGGTGTTTGGTGATTGGTATGAGCTTGATTAGTTTCGGTGAGGGAATGAGCTTCTCAGTCTTATATCGTTTCGCCTTAATGTCATCGGAAGTGTCTAAAGGTACTGTTGCTGCTAGTGTTTCAATGCTATTGATGCTGTGCTTTTTTATTGTGATTGAACTGGTACGTGTTTTATATATGCGGTTTGATATTTGGGCGTATAGTTTGGCTTGTTTGGTGCTGATAACGCTCTGGTTTAGTTTGCCACGCATGATGCTTAAACAGGTGATGCAGGAGCGAGTTGCTGCAGGGCAGTTTTAAGGGTTTGAATTTTTTTAGCTGCATCATAAAAAAAGGCGATGTTGTATCGCCTTGCAATATTTGATTTAGAAATCAAATATCAAATAATGTGTAATGTAATAAACGCTAAAAAGGACTTGTAGATTAAGCTTGTACTGGTTGTTCCATCTTTTTCAATTTAGCATCAAAAACAAATGGGCCAAAAGGTAAAATTGATGCAATTAAGCCCAAAATAAACATTTTAAGAGACCATTTTTGTTTTTCACAAACCACAAAAAGCACCACTAAAAATGCGATAAACAATACGCCGTGACCCATACCTACATATTTCACTAAAATTGGGTTATCGAACATATATTTCATTGGCATGGCAATAAATAACAATAGATCTCTTGCGAAAGTAAAAACCACCTCAATCTAAGTTTCATGAGATATCAGAACTTAAACCGTTTTTCAGATTCTGAATTTAAACGCTTGGTTGGCGTACCTCGACCA